>CAZESF010000075.1:0-4964 GCA_964515205.1 uncultured Planctomycetia bacterium | reverse complement strand
CAATTCTCTATACATTCTTATTTCTTGAGCAATACCATGCTTAAAAAAAATAGGAAAATATCCAAAATCTTTAGTAGCTTCTTTATGATCAAAATTTCTGTCCTCATTAAATCGCTTTATTTGTTCCCTTTTTAAAGGAATTCTTTTAAAAAGTGGAGAAAGGTAACACATTAATCTATAGATAATAGACAGAGGGACATGGATTTTTAACCGATTAACACCCAAATTTTGGCTGATTAAATCTACAATTTGATTAAAAGTCAGGGCATCTCTGCCTGAAATATTGTATACTTTTTTATAAGCACTTTCACAATTTATGACTGAAATTATTGCTTTAGCAACATCTTTAACAAAAACTGGTCTTAATTTTGCTTGACCGTTACCTGGAATAGGCACAATCAGCGATTTATCTAAAAATCGAATAAGTTTAATCATGTTTCTATCTTTTGGTGTCCCATAAATCATAGTAGGTCGAAGAATGGTATAAATAAGAGGTGATGAAATTATGGACTCTTCAGCTTTGATAAGAGTTTGTTTTATATTGTTAGGTTGGTAATTAAATATTTGAGTATTTCCAATAAATATAGCTCTTTTTACATTTGTTTTTACACAAGCATCAACTATGTCTGGAATGCATCCGGAGGCAAAGGGAATCAGGTTTATTAAAATGTCAATATTCCTTAAGGCTGCCTGCAAAGAGTTTTTCTCCTTTGCATCTCCATAGTACAAACTTACACCAGGATAAGAGATAGTGGAGGTATTGCTATCCTTTCTTACAAAACATGTTACCTTCTTATACTTTTGTAAAACCATCGGCACAACATGCTCACCTAAAAATCCAGTAGCTCCTGTTATCAGTATGTTCATAGAATTAAGGCTATCTATTCAGTATCCAACTAATTGCCTTCTTTACATCACTATATAAGAGCCTTACATCTGAAAGATATACTTTCTTCCTAGCCCAACCTCGCTTTGCCATCTTGTCTAAGGATTTATTATGCCTGTCAAATGCCTTTGTCATAAAGTCAACTAGTTCTTGAAACCTCTCAGGAGATATAGCTAGGACTCTCTTTTTAGGATTAATAAAATAATAATCTTTGGGCCTCCTCTTATAAAAGTGGTCTATCTCTACCTCAGGGTAAAGAAGACCCATTTTTACACCTTGGTCAAAAAGTTTGGTGTAACGGAAGGCCTGATATATACCCAAGCCCGCATAAAATGGATTTAGCTCCCTCATAAAACGATAAGTAGCAAGAATTTCTTCTTCGGTCTCCTGAGGTAATCCCATCATAAAGTATGCACTCCAGAATATGCCATATTTATTAAATAATTTTGCTGCCCTCCGGGCCTGCTCAAAGGTTATACCTTTTTGTATTTCTTTTAATATCCTCTCGCTTCCTGTTTCTATCCCCACTTTTATGACATTGCAACCAGCTCTTTTCATAAGCTTTAACATTTCCTCATCAATTAAATCAACTCTAGTTGTACAGTCCCAATTAATATTAAGTCGTTCTTTTATAATCCTTTCACAAAATTCCATAGTCCTCCTTCTATTTAAGGTAAAGCTATCGTCTTTAAATGCAAACTGCCTTGTCCCATAATCCTTAATTACTTGTTTAATTTCTTCAATTACATTATCGATAGAACGGAAATGAACCCTGCCTTTCCATGGATGATAGCAATATGTACACTTAAAGGGACATCCTCTTGAGGTCAATATTACCCCCATATCCTCAGAGGTATAATTTTCAAGATTCATTAATCTTTCTCTTGCAGGAAAGGGAATGCTATCTAAATCTTTTATAAATTCTCTTGGTGGATTATGGATTATCTTGCCATTTTCCTTGTAAGAAAGTCCTTTTATGTTTCTTAATTTTTTGTTTTCTCCTTCATCAATTGCCTTTATTAATTCGGCAAAACTTTTTTCTCCCTCACCTCTTACAATAAAATCAATAGATTCATACGAAATTGTCTGCTCAGGACTGACAGTTGGATGTGCACCGCCAAACACAACTGGACAATCGGGATTAACCTCTTTACATATATCAGCTACTACCAAAGCTGAGGCAATCTTTGGAGTCATTGAGGAAATCCCGATTAAGTCTGCATGGAATTCTTGGATTTTTTCTTTAATTTCTTGCCAAATGGGATGATTTCTATCATTTACAATCCTCAGATAATTATCATATCTCTTATATTCACCAACAAAATCTAGACTAGTAGGTTTTCTGGCAGCGTCTACTTCATAAATGCTTACTTCATGGCCCATTTGTTCTGCAACTGCTGCAAGATAGCCAAGCCCGATTGGGAAATAATTATTAACCAGGCCAGTTAAACGTTTAAAGGGAGGGTCGATAAGTAAAATTCTCATAAATTATTAACCTCCATATTTAAATCTCACCTGCTTCACGCATCCACTCAATAGTTCGTTTAACACCCCTTTTGAGATCATATGGTAAGGAACCACAAATCTCTAGGACTGGCTGAAGAAGGTCATCATAAATAAGCTCTGTACGCATATTATTAAGCCTAAAACTAGTTAGGGGAACATTTCGCCATCCTATAGCCTTCAAAACATCACCGGCCTTTGCAAATAATTTTGCCACCCCTAAAGGCATATGCCAAATTTTCTTTGTATTTAATTCTTTCTGAATTTCGTTGGCAAAATCATATAGATCCACTGGTGGTGTATCTGCTACATAGATAGTTTTTCTATCTACTTTTTCTAATGGAGCCAATAACAGTTGATGAATTTGGTAAACAGTGTTCTCCACATATCCAAAGGTTTTTCGACAATGACCAGAACCAATGTGAAAATACCAGCCCTGAGCGATTGCCTTGAAAAAAGCCTTAAATGGGTCTCCACACCAAGGTCCCCAAATTGAAATCGGCCGGATGATTGTCCAAGCATAGGGCATATTCTTATCATACTCTCGAACTATTTGTTCGCCTCGCATTTTACTTACTCCATAAAGAGTGTAAGGTTTATAATCTGTGTCATGATTTGGCACATAACCAGGCCTACAAACTAGTAATGAGGATGTAAATATAACTCGTTCAACAGAAGGAGCTTCTTGGAGGGCAAGCAATAGATTTTCCACACCCTGGATGTTAGCTGCATACACATCTAATGAATTATATAAGCCACATTTTGCAGCCAAATGAACAACATGAGTAGGGGAAAAATCCTTGATTATCTTTTTAAGTTTAGGAGCATCTAACAAATCACACTTTCTCCAAAAATTTTTATGAGCAACATTACGTGGTGGCCCATAACTTAGATTGATAAACTCTGCTTGCCCATTTTTTAGCAGAAATTCAATATAATTTGTGCCTATAAAACCAGAACCACCTGTAACAAGTATTCTCATACTTTTCCTTTTTTAACTAAATTATCTAAAATTTGCGCGAATTTCCTCGCTGCTTCTTTATAACTGTATTTATTAATCTCGGCCCTATTCCCTTTATATTGTACTTGTCCTGTTGTTTTCCATTCTTTATAAAAATGTTTCAAAGCCCTTTTAATTTCATCTACACTTTTACAATAGACGCCCGCTTTCGTTTTATTTAGAAGCCTTTCAACCACATCATTACCAAAACCACCTACAGCAATTATGGGCCTTTGTGCTGCTAAGTAAGTATAGATTTTTAGTGAATACCACCCTTTCTCCTGACGATCTTCCCAGTTTAATAACAGTAAAAGATGTGACTCTTTTTGCTTTTCGAGAGCGATCTGTCTTGGTATCCTTCCATGTAACTTTACGATACTCGATAAACCATATTCTTCAATCTCCCTTGCTAACCATATTTCCTTATCACCATAAAATCTAACCTCGACATCATTTGGATCCATAGTTCCATCAGAGATTAAATCCTTTAAGGCAGCGAAAAGTTTTGAAGGATTTTGCTTTCCTATGTAAATAGTACCGGTATAAGTAATTGTGAATTTAGATGTAAGCTTAGATTGCTCCTTTTTCATTTCTTCTGGTAGAAATCCGTGGGTAATTACATAAACCGATTTTCGCTTATGTAGCGTTTTCAATTTTTCTGCCCAAGGTTGAGAGACAGTTGTTAAAGCATCTGCCGATAGCAGTACTTTTAACTCTAGCCTTCTATCTATCAGCCTCCTTAATGGCCCATATTGATAGTTATGATTCTGCGACCAAAGATCTGGAAAATCGGCAATCCATGGAATTTTGTATCTAGCTTTTAAATCCTTAGCGATAAGATGGGTTGTTACCGGCCAGATACTTAAAATGGCATCTACATGTTCATTTTGCAAAAACTCAGTACTAGCTTTAACAGCAAAGGGCTTCCAATTCCTATAGGCGTCTGGATAATTGATAATTTCACCCACACGGCTAAGGAAAAAATCTATAAGGGACTTTTTGGAAGTTACACTTAGCCGCTCGTTTACCTGCCTTCTTATACTTTCATTCTGGCGGAATCTAAACAAGCTTCTCCAGAATGCTAACACAGGCTTACAAGGTGTTTCTATAACTCTAAACTGGGAATCTGGTCTTCGTAGCAAAGGTGGTGTTAGAATAATAGGCTGCCATCCAAATTCAGAGAGACATTTAGCCAGGCCTATTACACGTCCACTCCCTTCACGATATGGCCAGAAACTAGCTATAACCAAAACTTTCTTCATTAGACCCGGCCTTCTACACCCCCGTCCTGAGGTTTTTCAAAAAAGGATGATTTACTTTGAGGTTGAGACGTAAAAAGCAAATCTAAGTTCTCATCGTCAGCTAAGGTTTTTAAGGGGTCTAAATCAAGGGTTGGCAACCGCCCATTGTCAGAGTCCAAAATTGCAGTCAATTTCAGACCATGCTGCTCAGCGATTGTGATGAAGTCTAAGGGATCACTCAAGTATCGCTTCAGGTTGCCGGGTTGATACTCGGCCAGCACCCGGAGATTAGGGCTTCGCCGGATTATCTGTGCCATGCCCTGAATGGCAAGTG
>CAZESF010000074.1:0-5004 GCA_964515205.1 uncultured Planctomycetia bacterium | reverse complement strand
TTCTCAATTATTTCCTTTTTATCCACAAAATCAATCTCTATCTTTTTTTTATGAGCACAATCTCCTTCCTCAAGAACATTTATTTTTCTCAGTTTACTAAGAGACTTTCCAAAAGCTAATTTAAAATCTTCCTCATCATAAATTCTTTGCCAGCGGAAATTTTTGCTTTGCGATGAGAAAAAATCTTCTGGATATGATTTAAACCACTCTTCTTTTTCTCTTGCCGAAAAACAAATTTTATCCTTTTTATTATTATCTTCACGATTAGAATAAAGATACCTTTCTTTTCCAAAGACATCGGAAGCTAAACATCCTCCACAATTGGCATGGTAAAACGCCTCAATAAAAGAACCCTTATACATAATTACCTCTCCTCGTGTTGCATCCACTGCTTTTCTTATGCGAGGCGTTTCTGCACTCAATCCCCGATAAACCTGACAATGCACATCTTTGCAAAAATCAAACCCTTCTTTTTTATGTCTGCCTAAATTTTTAAAAGCAATTGTTCTTGCCACTACAGCTTGAGCTTTTAAAGCCTCAAAAGAGGAGGAGGAAGGAATTTCGGCAGATATTACCCCATAAAGATATTCCTCAAGACTCAGCTGGTTAACCAAAACTAATCTTCCTTTTTTTGATAAAAAAATTAATAAATTTCCTCTATAGGCATTATCCAAGATTTTCTTCCAGTATTCTTTTTCTCCATAAGTTATATCTAACACATAAAAAGGAAATTTACTTTCTATCCTTACAGGAAGCATAATTTTTTCCTTATTTTTTTTATAGCTTAAAAAAACTTTCCCCTTTTTTATCTCTATTTGGTAAAAAACACCTCCTAATCCTCTTATTTTCTTTTGAGGAGTGTAAATAAAAAATGAACCTCCACATTTAAACATAATTTTTTTTGTCTCCAAAATTTTTACTTTCACTTGTGGAGAGAGACTGAGTCTTTTTACCTTAAATAACTTTTTTTTCGCTCTTTTCTCCTCCAATTTTTTTCTTTTTTGAACAAAAAAACTCTTGCCTAATTTCTTTTTCACAAACAGTAATGCTTTTTTTATCTTTCTCTGCTGAGGATAGAAATTAAATGCCTTGGAAAGATATTTATAAGCTTCTTTGTATTCATTTAATTCCATCAAAGATAAGCCTAAATAATAATAAGCAAGCCTGATACTGGGATCAATTTTGATAGTTTCTTTAAAATATCTTTCTGCTTTCCTAAATTCTTTTTCCTGAAAAAAAACTTTTCCTAAGCGATAAGAGGCAATACTTATTTTTTTTCTATTTAATACCTCAAGGTAAAACTTTTTTGCTTCTTCTTTCTTATTTAAATCTTCACAGACTAAACCAAGATAAAGATAAACTCTCCAGTTTTTTTCTTTTATTTTATTTAATAAAGAAAACGCTCTTTTTGAATCTCCCTCAAGATAGGAAAACAAACCTGCAAGATAAAAAAATTCATCCTTTTTTATCTTATCTTTTAATGTGAAAAGTAAACTTTGTGCTTTTTTATATTGAAGCTTTTCTTTGTAAAGATAAACCTCATTTATGTAATCTTTTTTATGGCAGGTATTTAAAGAACCACCTAATAAAGATAGACAAAATGTGAAAAAAAAGAAAGAAGAAAGAAATCTTTCTGTCAATTATTCTTCAATTACTTTAAACACTTTATCACTAGGATGCACTTTCTGAATAACTTTTATTCCTACAAGATCACCTTTCTTTGCTTCCTCTACAGATTTGTGCTCTATCTGCATGGATTCTACAACTTGAGTGAAATCATCATGAACTCCTTTAATATGAATTGTATCTCCTACTTTTAAATCATCAGTAAGCTGGATTATTCCTACCGAAATTTTACCAAAATAATGAGTAACTATACCAATCTCTTTCTCTTGCATACCAACCTCCTCTTTTTTCAATTATACCTTTCCTCCCCTATTATGGCAATATTATATTTTTCTGCTTCTTTCAAAAACCTTTCTTTTTCTAAAATAATTACCTTATCCTTCTCAAGGACTAAAGCTTTTGCTTTTCTTTCTAATACTTTCAGCGTAAGTACCCCTACTACAGGAACATCAAACCTTAAATCCTGCTCTTTCTTGGCAAATTTTATAACTACTAAATCTTTACCTGCAATTTTATATGCTCTTTTAATAGTATTATCTGTTCCCTCAATTGCCTCAACAGCCACAACTGCTTTATTTTTAACAACAATAGTCTGACCGATATCCAACTCTGTAAAACGAGAGGCAATTTTTACTCCAAAACGGATATCCTCTTTTAAATTTTTATCCACATCTACATTATTCATTAAGCCTTCCTCTGCCAGATAATTTTTTATAAAGATTGTAGAATCTAAAAAATAAAATCCTTCCCTTTCTAAAAAATTAATAATTGCATAAAAAATAGAGTGTGGCCGCCAATCAGTGCTTTCAGCTATATTCTGCATAATACTATCCCAGCTCTTTCTACTTTTAAAAATACGAAAAGGAGAGATTTGACCTACCATCACACAGTCTTTAATTTTTTCTTTTTTAAGAATTTTAACTAACTTACTTAATTCTCCCACCCTCAACCAATAGGTTTTATCTGCCAGCTTCTCTATTAATGAAGAAGTTTCTTTTCTAAAACCAATAGCAATAATTTCTTCTACTTCTTTATTCTTTTTTGCTTCCTGGATAAATAAAAGAGGAAGAAGTTTATTTCCTGCCAATACTGCCAATCTCATCGAGCAATTCCTCTTTTAGAAGAAGAGATAAAATCTAAAAGTTTATTAACCTCCTCTGAGGAAGATAGTTCTTTAAGAATAATCTGGCGGGCTACAGAAAAAGTATGATTCTCAAAAAATATTATTTTATAGGATTTTCTTATTATCTCTATTTTTTCTTTTGAAAAACCGGCTCTTTTCAATCCTACAATATTTACACCTCTTACCTTTGCCGGATGGCCATCACATAAAGAATATGGAGGTATATCTTGCACTACTTTAGAACATCCTCCAATAATGGAAAGACTGCCTACCCGACAAAATTGATGAATAGCCACCAAGCCTCCTATAACTACTCTATCCTTAATCTCCACATGTCCGGCTAAAGTTGCAACATTGGCTAAAATATTATTATCACCAATTTTACAATTGTGAGCGATATGGGAATAAGCCATAATCAAATTATTATTTCCCACAATTGTGAAGGAGTTCTTTTCTGTGCCTGGATTAATAGTAACAAATTCACGAATTGTATTATTATCTCCAATAACTACAAAGCTTTTTTCTCCTTTATATTTTAAATCCTGAGGGATACTGCCTATAACTGCATAAGAAAATATATGGCAGTTTTTACCAATCTGGGTATGTCCTAAAATCTGCGCAAAACCTTCAATACAGGTATCTTTTCCTATCTTTACATTTCTATCTACCACTGCATAAGGACCAATCTCCACATTTTCATCTAACTGAGCTTCAGGATGAACAATTGCTGTAGGATGGATTTTCACACTCATCTGGTGTATTATATCAAAAAAATAAGAATAAACAATCGCCTCTTTAAAATGTGACAAGCCAATTTAAAATGTTAAATTTCTCAGAAACCAATTCAACCCACAGAGTTGATTTGTAATATTCTCTTTCTTCTAACTTGACATATCATTTTCAAAAGATTCTGTCAAGTTACAATTTTTTTCATCTCTGGGGAAAAATGGACGGTATCTGCGGTGATAAATATAGAAAGGAAGGGCAATAAAAAGAATAATTAAAGAAATAAATTGGGAGGTAGAGAAAATTCCGATATAGCCCCGCTCATCTCCTCTTAAAAACTCAATAAAGAATCTAAAAATCGCATAAATAATAAGGTAAAGCAAGAATAGTTCTCCATCAAATTTTTTTCTTTTTTTAAAATTTACAAGAAAGATAAAGAGAAGAAAAAGAAGAAATGAAGAAATTAATTGTGTAGGAATAACCTTTTCTCCACCTGCTCCCGCTAAAGTATAAGGAGGAAATTTTATACCCCAGAAAGCCTTTGTGGGTTTTCCATAACAACATCCGTTAAAAAAACAACCTATCCTTCCAATACTGTGTGCTAAAGGTATTGCCATACTTACTAAATCAGCAAGTTTTAAAAAACTTTGTTTGTATTTTTTTGTCAAAATTAAAAAAGTCAAAACCCCAAAAATTAATCCTCCATAAAAAACAAAACCGCCACGAGAAAAAATAAAAGCAAAGGGATTTTTTAAAAAATTTTTAAACTCTACAAGAATATAAACTATCCTTGCCCCAATAAATCCCATGATAATTGACCAGAAAATTATATCCGAGAAAATCTTCTCATTAATCCTTTCTTTTTTTGCCTGCTTTAAAACAAAGATATATCCGGTAATAATAGCCAAAAATACAAATACTCCATAAGTATAAATCGTAAAATTACCAATTTTGAATAATACCGGATACATTAAATCTCAATAATAATATTTAAAGGACCGTTTAATTTTAAATCTATCTTCATAAATTCTGCAAAAACACCACTTTCTACATTTATTCCTTCTTTTCTCAAAAGAGAAATAAATTTTTCAAAAAATATACCTGCCTTCTCCTTCGGTTTGACATTCTCAAATGAAGGTCTTCTTCCTTTCTTAACCGAGGCACAAAGACTAAAATTAGGAATACATAATAAAGAATAATTTTTATCTTTTAATGAATATTTTAATTTTTTGTTTTCATCTTCAAAAATCCTTAAATTAACAACTTTATCTACCATTTTCTTTAAATCCTCCTCGCTATCTTTATTCTCTATCCCTAAAAATACAGCCAACCCTTCCCCTATTTGAGCAACTCTTTTTTCTTTAACAAAAACTTTTCCTTCGGTTACTCTTAAAACTATCGCCTTCATATAAACAGCCTTGAGAGGTGCCTCTTCTTTCTAATTCCTCATTTATTTTTTTAATCACCTCACTTTTCTTATTTATCCATAAAGGAGCAATTAAATAACGAGGGTCAGCGGTTGAGACTAA
>CAZESF010000073.1:0-5172 GCA_964515205.1 uncultured Planctomycetia bacterium | reverse complement strand
ATAAAAGAATACTGGGCTGAATAAACCGGGAAACTCTATGCAAAGAAAAATCACATCCTTTTTCTTTCTCATTTAACTTACTTTCTAACTTTTTTATCTTCATATATGATTAAAACATATATCATAAACATATATTTGTCAAGAAAAAAACAAAAAGACTGTCAATGTTTTTCTGCAAATTCTAAAGAAGTTATATTCTGTTTTAATACTGGCATATTCTGTTACCTATATTTATAATAAACCTTTTCTTCAAGGGCAAGGTAAATGAATATATCCAGACAGATTATCTACACGACTGTATATGTGGATATACTATGGTGGTAGGAACCGCTGTGGTAGCCGCAATTATCTCTCCTTAAACGTTGGCATTTTCCCCCTTGCTAAAACGATGCCGTATTCCTCCCATACCATTGTCTCAATAGTTCCTTTTGTAATATTTTTACCCTCTTTTATACCTCCTGCCATACCTTAGAAAAATTGATCGACCTGTTCATAAGGTATATCCTCCTTTCGTTAACAGGTTAATATTATTAAAATTCCTAAAGTGAGGGTATGCCTTTTTTATTTAGGTTATCAAGAAATTTACACAAAATATTTTACAGTACCAACTTAAGTGTTCAGAAGATAACTTTTATCTAAGAAATATTCCTTCTTTCCATCTCTTCAAAAACGGCAGGGAACAACTTGAGGAATATTAAAAACTCTATTTTTGTTGAATAACTTAACAACACAATCATGTTTGTAAATTTACAAATTAAACGTTACTTGTTTTGTCAACTTACAATGTCGCATTCTTTTTATCTTGAGATATTTTAAGTGTGATTTAAACTTTTAAGTTCCCAGAGGAAGGTAAGTCTATCTTTTCTTATTTTTTTGAAGGGGTCTCTTTTTTGCTTAAGTCTACATAAAGGATTCCCCAATGGACTAAATTGGAGTTGCCTAATTTACCACCTCTTTCTATGTTGGGAAGACTTAATAATAAATCAATCTGATACTTTGCCCAAATATCTTGAGGATTATTTTTTAGGTATCCTTTTATTACTTGAACTAACTGCCACCGTTTCTGATTATACATCTTGTTGGGAATTTGAGACATATTAGACATACCATAATAGAAAGCTTGGGTAGAGGTTCTCCATTTATAGAAAGCTTCAAAAATAACAGGAGAATATCTTTTGCTATTAATAATACCTTCTAAAATCTTTATACCTTTTTTCTCTAAAGCAAAATTTTTCTTTTTTTCTATATCTGTGAAAGGCCTCAGCCAGCAATCAGATATCTTAAGCATAATGCAATCACCGAAAGCTGTATCTTTATATTTATCTTTAAGTTGAGAAAGAATCCCATAAGCTTTTTTAAAGTGCTTCTTTTTCATAAAGTGGACTGCTTTTATATAAAGATTTTTATCCTCTTCGGTCTTTGCTAATTTTACTTCCTGGTCAATAATTTTAAAGTCTTTTGGTAGTTTTACGAATTCTTTATATTTAAAAGCTTTCTCCAAATTATCTATGAAAGTATTATATAACTCGGCAAAAAGAGTAAATTCTTTCTCTATTTCTTTCTCATCCTTTCTCTCAATACCCTGATAAATATCTTTCAACCTATCAATAAGCTTTAAAAATTCTTCTTTTAAACTAACCAAATCTTTAGGAGGATTTGATTTTTTTACAAAAGAAGCTAATTCTTCTAAATCATTTATAGCATTTTCTGAAGCCTTCTTCATTTCTTCTTTTTCCTCAAAAAGCCAGCCAATATACAGATACATATCCACAGTAACTGCCTGAAGTTGCAAATTGGAGAAGACGATTTTGTCTAAATAATCAGAAAAAGAAGAGGCAAAAGAGAAAAAAGAAAAAATACAGAAAAATAAAATAAAAAAAGTTTTTTTAAGAAAAGCCCATTTACCCATGCACCTATTAAAACACTTTTTAAAAGAAATTGCAAGGATTTTGATGAAAAATGTTATTTTATTCTCTATCTTGCCATTACTTTTGCTTTTCTCTTTTAACTTGGCACTTTATTTTCAAAAGATTTTATTAAATCACACAAGACAGTCAGAAAAAGAATTTGTTCAAAAACTTAAACTCAACCAGAAAACTATAAGAAGATATGAAGTAGGAGTTACAAAACCAGATAGAATAACTATTGAAAAAATGACTAAAGTTTTAAAAGTATCAGTAAGAAGTCTGGTAAATGGGAAAGGAGGAAAGAAAAAATGAAGTTTAAAAGGATTGAAGGTATTTAATTTTGCCTGTCCGCCTTTGGTGGAGGGATGTATTTGGTGGCTGGGGTATGGTTGGGATATTGTATTGGAAGAGAAAGGCCTGTTAGAAAACCTAATACTGTAGTTGTAGATATTGTAAAAGATGGAAATGAGATTTTGATTTATGAGCATTATACAGGAGAGTTGATTTTTGAGTATAACAAGAATAAGGAAGTGGATAAAGAGGCATATAAAGAGTTTAAGGAGGTATGGGAGGAGGTAAAATTCAGTGATTAAATTCTTGGAAAGCCTGGAGGTTTAGGAAAACCTTGTTGAGTTGGTGCTCCAAAGCAATGCTTACATAAACCGTTATACTTCTGGTAAGTATTTTTAGAAATCCTCTTTCCGCAAGCAGAACAATAATATTCTTCCTTTCTTCTCTAAATCTTTGGCAAGCTCTCTTATAAGCTTTCTTAGTAAGAGTTTAAAAAATCTTTTAAAATTCAACTTCTTTAAATATTTTCATAGTTAAAAATTTTTGTAATAAAGTTTAGCATTCTAAAATTTAATATCCAATCAATTTCTTTCATACTTCTTAATAAAGGCTCTTTCATCTGATGCCATGCTGGACCGTCAGTAACCCATAAGAAAATTACCCCATGCTCTTGAGCAACTCTATTCATTTCAATATAACTTTCTGCTATAGAAATTGGTTTACTTCCAGTAACATTATAAAAATTACATTCAACAACTAATACAGGTAAATTGTCTTTATATATTACAACATCGTGAGTTTTCCCTTTACTCCGTCCTTTAGAGACAATGGGATACAGTGAGAAATTTGGATCATTATCTATTATGACATAATTTTTTGTAATAAGTCTTCTTATTTTCTGTTGACACATCTTTTCAAAAATATCTCCGCTTCTATTTTTTCGAGCATTTGTATCTAAACCAACCTCTACACCAAGAAGATAATCATGAATATCTTTAACTTCTTGAAATAAATCCAAAATGCCGGTTTTTCGACAAAATTCTATAATTTTATTTACACTGTTTTCATCAACTTGTGAACGATTAAATTCAAAAGTTATAATTTCCTCAATATTAGGATCAAAGATATCAATCTTTCCATTTTTTAATCTTTCAGCAATAAGTAAAGGAATTGCCTCTACAATCTGTGGATATTTTAATAATAAATTATGAAAATGTCCCTCTCTATCTTTCCGGCTTACTTTAGTTAAGGAATTCAATAGAGACAACTCATTTAAATACTTGTTAACAGTTTTCTTTACTTTAGTCCAATCAACAAAATAGTCATAAGTTTTATTAGAATGTAATAGAGTATTAAAAAAGTGATTTTTATACTCCTCAAAATTTTTAAAACCTAACTCTTTAAATTTGACCATTTTCCCACCACTTTATGCTAAATTTATATTTCTTGTATTCCTTCTCATCTTCTGGTTTTCTGAAGACAAAAATATGCTCATGGCCAATAAGATAGAATTCGTATTCTTTTGCTCGCCACCTTTCACGAGTAGTTTTCATATTCCATTGCAATTTAATAATATCTTCTTTCAAAATAAATCCTACTTCTAAAAATGCCTGCATAACCCTAAAAGCAATAGGAACATAATGTTTATGCTTTCTTGTATCTCCAATTAAAATAGCACATACTTTACCGGGTTTTAATACTCTAAATGATTCTTCTGCTACTTTCTTCATTTCTTTTAAATATTCCTCTAAAGGTAGCTGAGATAAATCATCATTCAATTTTTTAGTTTTAGTGTAAGAAATTATACTTGCATATGGAGGATGTGTAGCAATTAGGTCTATGCTATCATCTTCAATTCTATCAAGATTTCTAGCATCTCCCCAATATGTTTTTATAATAGGCTCATCGTGTTTCGGGGAAAAAGCTTCGTAAGAAAAATTTAAACGGTTTATAGCCACCATCACCGCATCAAGATTAATATCAACACCTATTGCATTTCTCTCAAGTAATCTTGCTTCCACAAGCGTAGTACCACTTCCCATCATTTGGTCAAGAACCCAATCACCTTTCTTTGTATACTTTAAAATAAGATTTCTCGGAATATAGGGAGACCAGTTTCCTCTATAATTTCCTTTATGGGTAGCCCAACTACCTCTATCTGGAAAACTCCAAACAGTCGTCCTTTCGGGAGTATAATCTTCAGGAGGCGAACATGATTTAACATTCCAATTTTCAACCAATTTTACTTCTACATCTTCAATGAAAACAGACGTTTTTTCTTTTATAAATTTCATATAATCTTCTTTAGTTATTTCTTCCATACTTTTAAACTTTTTATCCATATTATTCTCCTTTCATCTCCAAATATATTCATTTAAAAATTTAACTATTACTTTAACTCTCTTTTGAAGAATTTTATTAGCTTCTTCAAGATTATACCACGAAATATTTATAATCGCATTAATTTTACCACTTTCTGCATAACTCTCTATTATCTACATACATTACAGTAAAAAGATTCGTTGGGATAAAATATTCCTGATTTTATTGCTCTGGTTACCCACGTTAAGATTAAAAAAAACGGGTTGTTTTTGTCTGTTAAGTCAATGTATTCTTAATTAATCTAAAGGACGGAGATTCACTCTTGTTGAGTTTTTGGAATTTTCTTAATCTATTTATTGCCATTTTTTACTCAATTACGCCTTTATTGCGTCTTTTTTGCGTCTTTTGCGTCTTTAGTGCGGGATGTAAATATAATCGGTGGATATTTCTATTTTTTCTATCTTTCTATTTTTTCTATTCTCAAATCATGCTCTTAAAGTGATATTATTGTTTCTATTCTTTTCCTTCATTCATCAGTTGACTTTTTAAATTCTAATGTTTCTGGCTCACCGATTTTAATTAAGTCTTTTATGTTCATTTTATTTCAAAATCTATCCAATGCATATAAATATTCATTTACTCCTTCCCAATT
>CAZESF010000072.1:0-5246 GCA_964515205.1 uncultured Planctomycetia bacterium | reverse complement strand
AGAAGTATATTTGTCTCCTATGCAGTATTGAACTTTACGATAACTGAGAAAATAAAATGAAGAGATATCTACGCATTATTACACTGATACTTTTGCTGATTTTCCTTTGTGGTTGCATTCATCTGAATCTATTTACTCAAAAAGACTACATTATCCATAAAGGAGACACCTTAAGAATAATTGTTTACAAACAATATGACTACAAAGTAACAGTCCGCCCAGACTACAAAATAAGTTTACCTCTTTTGGGTGAAATATCCTGCAAAAACAAAACCCCAGAACAATTATCAAAAGAACTATCTGAAAAATTAGATGAAGAAGTTGTGGTTATTGTAGAGAAAACAAATACATTCCAATTCAAAGACTTCCTAGATTTCATAAAAGATATAAGCTGGTTTTATTTTTTAGGAAGGAAGTTCACAAAATGAAATTTGAGTCGAAAACTGTTAAATAATGCTAACTGACGTAGAATTTTTAAAAGCGACGATAAAATCTATTATTTTTTTCTTCTGGGATAATTCTTCTTTAGATAAGTTGACATATTTATAAAAATTGATTAAGTCTTGAAAAGTTAAAATATTTTTCTTTTTAAGGATGAGTAGCTGATAAATCGCATTTTCAACTATATATTTAAGAAGCGTTAGTGGAAACATTTCTTCTTGTGGAAATACCCCTTCGTGCACTAACTTATTTCTTAATGTCGAGATAAAATCAATTGCTCCTTCCCACTTTAGAGTTGAGGGGAAAAGTTTTTTGAGGCGAATTTTTGTAGTTTTTATTGGTTCATCCTGAGAGGCAAGAGTTATTAATTCTAATGTTTGCCATAACTTCAGAAAGTTTGATTCCCAATCAAGCGAATCTAAAGATCTTCCATATTTTATCAGAGCATTCATGATCAGGTGAGTAACAGTATGAGGATGAGGCTTATTCTCGAATAATTCTATAAGAAGTTTAAAAAGTTTGTTTCGGAAATGTCTAATATTCAGACGATCGTATTTATACCAACCTACTTCATATGCATAGTGTAATAGTTTTCTTTTCCTAGCATCAAAGATAAAGTACAAAGGAGATGGCAAGAATGAATTTACAGAAGAACGTGTTTCCCATTGTTCTGTGAGTACACAAAAATTATTGCTAAAATTTAGAATTGCACGAAATAATTCATAATAAACAAAGATTTCATGCAATGCTGCATACGGGTCTGGTGCAAATATTTTAGACTCTACGAAGATAAATTGAGATAAGTTGAAATGATTAGGATAAAAATATGTTTTTATATCATACAATTTGCTTTCAATCGCTTTAAAGTTGTAATTTTTTCTTATATATGTAAGTGATTTTAGATAAAATCTGTTACCACAGATGATAAAATAGTTTCTGTTTTTTAGAAAAGATGGGATACGGTTATTGATATAAAGTAAAAATAAAACATAGTATGGCTTGAATTTTATCTTCTGTCTTTTTTTCCATTCTATTTTAAGTGCTTTATCAAAAAAAGCCCAGGTGTGTTTTTTGTATCTGTAGAATCTTTCAAAAGCCTTTTCAAGCAGACTCTTTTTTTGCTCAAGCGTTTTTCCTTTTATAGTATTGTGTAGTATGCCGAAAAGAATGTTTAAATAAATTCTATAATTGAAATATTCATCATACTCCATCTTAGGACTATAAACTTTTATGAGTTCATCTAAAATTTTCTGTATTTGATGTTTTTTATTCATCAATTATATTATACGATTTGATATTCATTATCAAAATATTTATCATTGATAAATTCCAATGTTGATGAGATAGAAATAAGGATAATCTTAGATTCATATCACAGGGAACCTCGCACTTTTTGATGAATTTTTGATTCCAAGATAGAAGTTGAATTCTATTATATAAAAGACCCACTACCTTCCATAAGAAATTCCATGCTTTATAGATAACAAACTTTTCTTATTTGATTCCGCAATTTATCTTATAAATAGGCTGAAGAACAATAGGAAATTGTTTCGTTTTGAAAGATGAAAATGTTGTAATGAAGATGAGAGAAGATATTTATGACAGATCTGTAAAAATGTAGTATAATAGAACAACCTTATCATGACAGCCCAAATAGCTTTATTAAATAAGGAAGCAATTGCCTTAGCCTCAGATAGTGCTGTTACTACTATCTATGAGAAAGGTCCAAAAATTTTTACATCGGCAAACAAGTTATTTTCCTTATCTCCCGAGCATCCTGTGGGTATTATGATCTATGGAAATGCTCGTTTTATGGGAATTCCTTGGGAGACGATAATTAAGCTATATCGTAAGAAAGTAGGAAAAGAGAAGTTTAACACAATAAAAGATTATTTAAATGATTTTGTTAAATTTCTTGAAGAAAATAGAGAGTTATTCCCTGAAGAAATACAAGATATGGAGCTTCGTAAAAGAATAGCGTCTTATTTGACCTTTATTAGAAATGACATTTTTTTAGAAGTCGAAAAGATAATTAAAAACGAGGGGAAATTGTATGAAAAAGATATAGAGACAAAAGTTGTTAATAAGGTGATAAATGAGCATTTTGAGAATATCAAGAATAAGTTTAAAAAATTACCTCATATAGATAAGAAAGAATATATTGATGCTCTTAAAGAAAAAACGGATAAAATTACAGAGGAGATAGTTCCTTCTATTTTTGAGAAAATAAGACTATCTGATGAGATTAAGAAGAAACTTAAAGAGATTAGTCATGCGCTTTTTTACAAAGATATTTTTCCTAGAGATAGATCTGGAGTAATAATTGGAGGATTTGGGGAAAAGGAAGTGTTTCCTGCTCTTGTAGTGATAGAAGTAGAGGTTGTTGTAAACAATAGACTTAAATATATAAAGATAGGAGAAGTGAATATAAGTAACGAATGTACTGCTGTAATCTATCCTTTTGCTCAGAAAGAGATGGTGGTGACATTTATTGAAGGAATCCATCCAGAGATTAGAAAAGAATTTATAGAAAATTGGCCACGAGAAATTTTAAATAGATATGCTGAAGAATTAGTAAAGATAGAGAATCCACAGAGCCTTCAGGTTTTAAAAGAGAAAAATAGAATTTTAATGAAGGAGTATTTAGATAAATTCAAAGAATATATTAGAAAAAGACACGTAGATCCTATTATCAATGTGGTTAGTTACTTACCTAAGAATGAGCTTGCTTTGATTGCCGAGGCTTTAGTTAATCTTACATCTTTTAAGAGAAGAGTAAGCACCGAAGAAGAAACAGTAGGAGGCCCTATAGATGTAGCCGTTATCTCTAAAGGAGATGGTTTTGTTTGGATAAAGAGAAAGCATTACTTTAAACCTGAATTGAATCCTCATTTTATAGCAAAATATTATAAAATGTAAAAAAGGAGGGCAGAACCATATGAGGAAAAAGAATAGCAAAGGAGTTACATTTTTTTCTGTTGAAGATTTTAAAAAGAAATTTTTTCCTAATTTAATACGAAAATCTCAGTTAGAGAATTATCGGAATATAGGATTACGACTCGCAAGAGAGACCTTAAAGAAAGTAAAAGATATTAAAAAATAAAGAGAAAATAAACACACCCAAAACCGCCTCTACTCTTAATATCGGTGAGCATTGTCAAAAAATCAACTTAGTCTCCAAGGTTGAAAGTTGAACTACAATTTCAGAAGTCTATTTTTAGGAAAAAGGACTGGAAAGTAAAAATTGATGAAAAGTGCCTTTGAGGATATAATTTTGTTAAGGAAAGATTTCGCAAAAATGAAAAAATTATTAACCTTCTTTTTAATGTTTTATATTTCAATTTTCTTCTTTAATTTTCCAAGCTTTGCTTTCATTGGTAATTCAGAATATGTCACTGATGAGCAATTAAAAGATTTAGCAATCAGAAAAGGAATAATCCCTAAAAATATAACTCAAGATTACATTAATAAAAATTTTCAGCAGAAAAATACAGTAGTGTTATGGTTTATTATGGAAAGAAAAGATAAGATAGCTTTGATAGATACTCTTAAAGAAATGTTTAAAGAAAAAGGAGTAACAATAAAAAATCCTTCTGCTTACTATGTGGACAATATCAACAATGTTCTTTACAAAAGCTTACTGAATGAAGATTTTTTTGTCCATACCAAAAAAGGCATAGGAACAATTTTTAAAACAATAGCCATTATGGAAGGAGATTATGATGATGGAAGCGGAAGAAGTAAAGTGGAGATTTTAAAAGAGTTTTTAGGAGAGGAGACGTTTGAGTGGTACAAGAAAAATTTCCCAGAGAAATTGAAGTATTTAAAAGGGGAGGAAAATGAGTGATTTTTGGATAAAGGTTTCTTCTGTGTGTTCAGCATTTTTTGCGGGTGCAGTTGCTTATGTTACTTGGAGAAGTTATAAGAAAAGAGAGGATCAAACTGCTGTAAGGAATTTTTTTACTATTTCTTTAATTCCTTGGTTAAACTATTTGAGAAAGATAAAAGAAATGTGCGAGAAAAAGTATTTTTTGGAAAGTATAATCTGGGCAGAATCTCTTGAGGAGATAAAGGTGAGAAAAAAAGAATTAAAAAATGACGGTGATTTTTCTTTTTCATATTTCCCTCTTTCCATAAGAAAGACGCCACCCGAATTAATTAAACTTCTTCCTATGCGTTTAAAAAGAGAAGTTGTAAAGATAGAAAGTACGATAGAAAAAGTTAACGAAATGTTGATACAATTTTCTTCAGATATAGAAAAAATTTCGCGAGAATGTTATCTTTTTGCGGAAAGACTTAAAGAAAAGATTAAGAAAGAGGGGTTAATAAGCGAATTGATAAGTAAATTGAGAAATGTAGAAGGATGGAAGGATAAACTTCCACCAATAGATTCTTCAAAAATTACAACAGAGGATATAGGAAACTATTATGTAAGAAAATTACGCATCAGTGATATAGCCAGAGTAATGAATGATTCTCTCTTTTTAAATAAAGAGGAACTGGAAAGAAAGTATATAAGAAGTAGTAGATGGAGTGAAGATTTACAAATTTTCTACCAATTCTGTCAAGAAGAGATAAAAAAGTGGAGTATTTCATTAAAGAAAAGAGTGAATATAGATAAAACTTTTAAAATGATAAATGATTTATTGAAAGAAATAGAAAGCCTATTAGAAAAATTAAAAGAAATGGAACAACGATTATCTATAAAATTTTATATTCCCTTAAGTGAAGTTCTTCCGAAATCTTCTTAAGGCACAGCCCAAAACCACCCCCACCCACCACCCTTTAATTTTGGCGAGCTCCAT
>CAZESF010000071.1:0-5346 GCA_964515205.1 uncultured Planctomycetia bacterium | reverse complement strand
GTTAGCTTTAGTGAATGAGTGCCGTATCTAATTAAAAAGTCCACAATTTTCTTGATACTATGCACTTAAAAAATACGTTGTCCTTCCAGAAGTTATATTGTAAAATTATGATGTATGAGAGTTATTTTTTATTATTTTTTTATAGCACTAATCTTTGCTCCTTCTATTTGCCTGAAGGCGCAAACATCCTCTGGTATGCAACTTATGATTAATCCTTCAGTAGTAGACTTAAAAATACTGAGAGGAGGCCTGAAGGTTTTCCCTTTAGAGTTAACCAATCTCAATGTTGAAAAAAAATTGCACTTTCATATTTATGTTAATGACTTAAAAATGAAAAGAGATGGAAGTGTTGAATTTCTTCCTCCAAAAACAACAAAACGCTCCTGTGCCGAATGGATAGAAATTAAACCTAAGAAATTAACGATAGAACCTGATAGTAGTAAGAAAGTCATTATAAAAATCTCCCCTCCTGCCTCGGTTTTACCAGGTGGTTATTATGCTGCGATTATTTGCGAACTGGTATCTGAAGAAAAAGCGTTGGGAAGTAGTGGAGTTAAAATAACCTGGAGGGTAGCTTCTTTGGTCAAATTGACTGTTACCGGAGGAAGATTAGAAAAGAAAGCTGAAATAGTAAATTTGAGGTTAGCTTTCCCTGAAGAGATAGAAACAAGAGGAGTAGCATTTATTGCTTCTTTAAAAAACAAGGGGAATGTTCATATTAAAGCAAAGGGAAAAATTGTAGTAAGAACTTTGGACAGAAGAAGAAAAGGACAGGTGGATTTTGACGTAGGCACAGGCACAGTTCTTCCCGACAGTATACGTGATTTCAAAGCGGTATATACCCGATTTTTACCGGTAGGTGATTATGTAGCTGAGGCAATTTTTAGATACGGTGGATATAAAGTAGCAAAGAGAGAAATCCCTTTTTCTGTTACTGTAGGTAAACAAGATGAATTTGACAAAAAAGGGGAGAACATCGTAGAACTGCCTCCTTTATCTGTACAGCCGTCTTTATTAGAACTGCGTATTCCTGCAGGAGGATTTCATACTACCAGTATTACTGTAATCAATCAGATGAAAGATACGGTATTGATAAAGACGAGTGTAGATATAGAAAAAAAGGATAAAGAAAAACTATTAAAATCAGACGCCACTTCCCAATCCTGTGTAAAATGGTTTAAACTTACTCCTTCTGAATTTACTTTATCTTCAGGTAGTAAAAAGAAAATTATACTGAATATAAAAATTCCTCAAGGGGAAAAAGGTAAAAGAAATGTAAAAATTCTATTCAAGCCTGTCTTAAAAAACAAAGAAGGAACCTTAGCCCCCTCAGAGGTAACCATCAAGTTAACCATCCCTGTCTTTGGTAGAGAAAAATAAGCTTTGACTTTATTTCATATCCCGAGGCCCTGGTTTTTTATTTTATTCCGAACCACAGAAAGCCACCCCGCCCTTTCCTTGAAAGGGCGGGGTTCGGGGCTTACTTAAGGTTCGTAGCGAATCGGCAAAGAAAGGGTAAGTTTAGAATGTTTAATCTCCTTAGGAAATGGTGGAAAAGGAGAGAGATTTTTAATTGCCTGGACAGCAGCGGAGTCTAAAAAAGGAATGCCGGAAGTTTTTAATACCTTTACCCTCTTAACCGTTCCATCTGAGGATATGGTAAATTCCAAAATTAATTCCTTAGGAGTTTCCATTCCTGCTATCCTGTTGGCAACAACTTTTTCCTGAATAGTCCCTGCTATATAAGAACAATAATCTTTTATCCAATCCTCTTCTTCTCTGTTCTGTTCAGCCTCTTTATGTTCTTCCTGAGACTTTATTTTTTCCCTAACCAGAAACTTTCCTTTCATAATATGGGGAGTTATAAAAATAACTACATCTCTGTTTGTTGTAATTGTCTTTTTGTGACGAAAGAAACTACCTATTAAAGGAATATTCTGCAAAAGTGGAACTCCACTATTTGTTTCACTTTTTTGCTCCTGAAGCAACCCTCCAATAGCGATAGTCTCACCATCATTTACCCTTACAATCGTGGTAGCAGTGCGTTTTGTAACTACAGGTAAATTCGTTGCTCCTTTGCCGGCAACCTCACTCACTTCCGGGGTAATTTTTACAGTAATCTGGTTGTTCTCTGTTACATAGGGAGTAATTTTTAATATCACTCCTGTGGGTATTGATTGTAAAGTATAATAAGCCTGGGCCCCTGTGCCTACATTTATCAAATACCACTCCTCTTTTCCTATATAAATCTGTGCCTCTTTTCCCTCTAAGGTAGCTATCCGAGGGTTAGCACGTATTTTTGCCTTCCCTTCAGAAATTAAGGTGTTTACCCGCATTAAAAGGTCATAGGAGAGTGTTCCTGATATTGAATAGCTTCCTTTCCCTTCTTCCTTAGTATAATCAAGAGATGAAGGTGGATACACAGAAAAACCTCCTTCACTCATCGAACCCCACGTTATTCCTAAGGATTTTCTTCCTTCTTCAGATAATTCCACTATCACTGCTTCAATCGTTATTTGTCTTGGAGGCTGATCAATCTTAGCTAAATCCTTCTTAAGGCGTGCTATAATCTCCGGTGGAGCAGTCACAATAAGAGCATTAGTCTCCTTATTGATTTGAATATAGGGATGAAAAAAACTGGAAATAAGTTTGGGAGCATCTTCAGCTTTAATATAATTTAGCTTGATATACTCGGTCTTAGTTAAAAGACTAAAAGAAGGGCTTGTGGGTGTTGCCGAACCAACCAGATAATAACCTTCAGGCATCTTACGAAAGGTATATCCCCCAGGAGCTAAAATCATTCTCAATGCTTCTTCTAATGGAACATCCTTCAACTCTACAGAGATAACACCCTGAACTGTTTCATCAGGAATAATTCTAATTTTAGTCTGGGCAGATATATCTCGCAACGCCTCCCTTATATCTGTTTCATAAAAAACATTAGTAACTAAAGGGGATTTCTCCTCATCCGTATTCTCAAGTTGCATAGGAAAGCTTGTATTTGCCATCAGAAACAAAATCCCCGCAAATATAATATTAAAATTTATCCTCCACAACTTAGACTCTTTTAGCTTTTGAACTATCTTACTATTTCTTTCTACCTCTACTCCCTTTTATAAACTGGTCACGAATCAAAGGTAATGTATAACCCTGGTTTTTTAGCTTAATAATCACCTTAAGTCTTTTCTCTGTTGTCTGCTTATCATAAAGTCTCTTATAACCTTTTCTTTTAACAACAACCAACAACCCCATTCTTGTGTAATGATTCACCATCTGATAAGAAAGGTTATAATTTTTAACAATATCTTTTACAGAAATCAATTTTCTCATATTATAGATATGATACTTTATATATTTATTCTATGTAGCATAATAACAGGTGTCAAGTAAAAAGGCGTGATATTTTATTTAAAAGTATGGTGCTCTATTAAATCAAAAAGGGGGCATCTGCCCCCTTTTTGATACATATAATCTTTAAGGATTGTGATTACAGGGTTGAAGAGAAGGTTACGGTAAATATATTATCATACTTTCCAGAATATGGCGGTATGGGAATGGATTTAGAGCTCACAGGTTGAGGTTTGGGAATAACGATAGGTTTAACACTTAACCTATTCCATAAAATTACTGTGGGTGTTTTTATTATATGAGAGCCATTAAATTGCTTTGCAGGTATAAATTCTGTAGGTTTGGGTGGTTTAATTCTATTTCCATATTTTAAGCAATAGCTTGTGGGTATTTCTTCTGCTGGCACAATTCCGTTCGCAGATCTAAACGGGGGTTTCAAATTATCGGCACCTTTTACCTCCATAATGAACCCTTGAGAAGTAATGAACCCTCTTTTTGTAATTCTTATTGCCGGCGTCATATAATTTCCTGGAGCGTTTATATTCCACCTGATATCTGTAGCTGAAAGTGTAATCCCGAATGTTTCATTCTTTATCTCTGCCCTTATCCTGATATTCGCTCCACCTACATTATAAGCAGGTTTTAAACCCTCAGCTGAAGCTATTTTTGAAGAAACAGGCTTGCCATTATCATCGTAAACAGGTAGAATGGGATTAGGTACTTTTTCTGCAGCAAATGAAAAACTTACCACAACCAGGCTAATCAATACTCCCAAAATCAATTTTTTCATCCATCCACCTCCTTTAAAATTTACCCTTCAAAATCCTAATTCTTCCAAACCCCTGATTTTTTTCATTATCCGTGGCTTTAAGAATATCATTTTTATATAACACATTTCCCGTAAAAATTTCAAGGTCTAAATCAAACTTTTGTTTTTAAAATTAATCTCCTAACGTGGAAAAGGGAAATTTCAATTTCTAATTTCTATTAAACCCAAATTTCATTAGAAAAATTTGTCCGAAGGACAGCCCTTTCTTTTGAAAGGGCTGGATTAACCCAGCCCTTTATTTCTACGAATGAGTTTCTTCTTATGAGAGATAAAGGGCTGCCGAAGGTAAAACCGTAGCTCTTTTTTAAAAAAAGCTGGGTCTTTGTATCTTTTTGGTATAAAGCTTTACTGTATAACTGTAACATTTTGAATAGTTAGGAAGCTTTTCAAAGACTTTTGGTGCAAATTTTGGGTTAATTATCAATGAATCAATTTTTAATTGGAAATTTATAGAAATATGCAACCTCTGGCTGCGAGATATGTGGCCTTCGGCCACGAAATATATAGAAATAAATAGAAATATGCAACCTTCGGTTGCGAAATTTGTAGGAATATACCTCGTGAAATAGATAGAGATTTAATAGAAACTGAAGGAAAGAAAAGTTTATAAATCAGGTATTGCTTATTCTCTCAACTACAATCACACTACCACAGATACAAAAATGGAAAATCTCCTTTAGAATTAGCTGATCTCTCTAAAAGGATCAGATTGGTAAAAGTTACTCTGCAAAAAGACTCAGTTAATATAACGCTTCACTTTAGATAACGTAAAATATTTTGTGGACTTTTCCCTTGACAGAATAATAAAAAAGGCTAACCTCCTGTATGTAGGGATGTTTAAAATTATTAATGGCCTTATCTAAGAAAGGAGGTTAGCCTATGGATACTGTCAAAGGAATAACTTTTGATAATAATTTAGCATTTAAATGGGGATTTTTCAAGGAAATTTATAGACAACATATCCTCAAGAGGTAATTGGGTTAACCCATTGAAATCGTAGTAGATGTTCTTGTATAAATTAGCGATATGCTCTTTGAAAGAATTCTTCAATTTACGAGGTGACTTTCTTCTGCATCGCAAGATACCTTTAAAGCCGTATTTTAATATCCTTCTCTTAAGCCGGGATACCTGTCTGCCGACAGGCAGGTATGCACCTGGCTATACCCTAA
>CAZESF010000070.1:0-5389 GCA_964515205.1 uncultured Planctomycetia bacterium | reverse complement strand
TCTGGTTTGATTTTCTGACTAGCAAAAATTTCATACCCTGAAATTTTCCGCTTTAATTTTCAAGCAGATAGCAAAACTGATAAAATCCCCTAGTCCAAAATCCGAACCCCCTGGTTCATTTTTCAAACCAGCAGAGATTTTGCCCTGAAGAACAACCTCCATTAAAGCCCCGCTCCCTTCCTTCATAGCCTCTCACAATTTTCAGCCCTTTTTCAGGGATAAATTTCTTGACAAAGCCCTGAAAATTTGATAAGCTTTCAAATAAACATCTATGAATAATTATATATTCTTTAATTATTTATAAATGAATGCCCAAAGCTATGAAAGAAAAATTTTTAAGATGGACTTTTATAGTCATTTTTGCTAAGAATATGTTAGCAGAAATTCCGCACGCCACTATTAAAACTAAAATAAGTATGGAGGCATAATTATGCCGAGAAAGAAACAACTTAAATTGATTGGAGATGAGGGAGAGAAAATAGAAGTAATCCCCCCAGGAAAAATTAAATGCTTTATCACGGGTAAACTTAGAAAAGATACTCCTGAAGAAAGAATACGGCAAGAAGTGGCAAGGAGTCTCGTTGAAGAATATGGATACAATAAAGATGACATTGATGTTGAATTTCCTATTAAAACTGGAAGTAAAAAAGGGAGAAAAAAACCAAGAGCAGATATAGTTATTTTCCGGGAAGGCTCTGAACATATACAGAAGAATATTTATATGATCATAGAAACTAAAAGAGAAGATATTAAACCATCTGACAAAAAAGAAGGAATTGGGCAATTAGAAAGTTATTTATCTGCGTGCATGAATGCTCAATTTGGATTATGGGTAGGTAGTGAACGATTAGCATTTAAGGTGGTATCAAAAGAAGGATTAAGGGAACCTAAACCAATCACCGATATCCCCAAAAAAGGCGAAACTACAATTTCAAAACCAACTCGTGGTTCACTTGTTCCTGCTGTAAAATTAAAACAGGTTTTCAAAAGAGTCCACAATTATATTTATGCCAATCAGGGGTTGCAGAAGGATAGAGCATTTGAGGAGCTTTTAAAGCTAATTTTTATCAAAGTTTACGATGAACAATATAGCCCCTCCTTACAATTTTACATTCTTCCTGAAGAAGATATAAATAAGGTCAGAGAGCGATTAAACAAGCTTTTTAAAAAAGTTCAAACTCGTTATAAGTATATTTTCAAAGGTAATGAGATTATTGAATTAAATGATATGGTGTTAAAGTATGCAGTTTCAGAATTAGAAAGATTCAGCCTTGTTGATACTGAAACCGATGTTAAAGGAGAAGCTTATGAAGAAATTGTTGGTCCTAACCTAAGAGGAGATAGGGGAGAATTTTTTACTCCTCGTAATGTATGTAATATGACAGTTGAAATGCTGTTTTCTCTTATACCCGAAGAAAAACTAACGAGTCCAGGCGGTATGAAAATCCTAGATCCTGCTGTTGGAACAGGCGGTTTTCTTATTGCAGGAGTACAGAAAATAAAACAATTATTCACAAATCGAGGATTCAGATACGATCGACTACGAGATTTGGTTAGGGATGTAGCTAATGCCAATTTTTACGGTATAGATTTTAACCCGTTTCTTGTAAAAGTGGCACAGATGAATATGGTTATGCATGGAGATGGCTCAGCTAATATTGTTCATGCTAATTCTCTTGAAGACCCTGCTAATTGGAATGGTGAGACAAAAGAAAAAATAAAGTTTGGAGAGTTTGACCTAGTTGTTACTAATCCGCCGTTTGGAACAAAGGCGGTAATAAACAATGTAGATATATTAAGCCAGTTTGAACTAACAACTTTCGGCGCAAATTCACTACGAACAGCTTTACCACCTGAACAATTATTTATAGAGAGATGTTTAGATTTTCTTAAACCTGATGGTTATCTTGGAATTGTCCTTCCTGATAGCATATTGAGTAATCCAGGATTGAAATGGATAAGAGAGTGGATAATTCAAAAAGCATATATCATAGCAAGCATAGACTTGCCTGTAGAAACATTTGAACCCCATACAGGAACCCAAACAAGCATACTTATTCTGAAAAAGAAAACGATAGAACAACAAAAATTGCGGGAAGATTATGAAATATTCATGGCTATTCCTGAAAAAGTTGGACACGACCGCCGAGGAAATCCTATTTACAAAACTACTCCTGATGGAGAGATAGAGCTTGACGAAAATGGAAATAAGATAATTGAAGATTATTTACCCGCTGTTGCTAAAGCATTCAAAGAATGGCTAAGAAGAAAAGGGATTATGTGATGGAAGCACAGACAATAGAATTAAATTGGATAACACTCAAAAGTAAATGGGTCTTTCAAGATCGAGAGATTAGACTTAATGCATCTTCTTATTCATTTGAATCAATAAAAGCACGAGAACTACTTGAAGTAATTGAAAAGAAAATCCCACTGAAATTAGTAAATAATTTTTCAAAGAAAATTTTCGTTGGAGCAAGAGTGAAACGATTATTCACTGCTCCAAAAGAAGGAATTCCATATTTAATGCCTATAGACTTGTTTATGTTCGCGTTAAAACCAAGAAAGTGGGTAAGAAGAGAAACAGAAGATTTAGAAAATTGGTGGGTGGAACCTCTTACCATTTTAATAACACAATCTGGAACTCCCGGACGATGCTTATTAGTAAATAAGTTGTTCAAAGATAAAATTGTATCTCCTAATGTTATCAGAGTTGTTCCAAACAGAGAGGGATTTAACATTGTGGGCTATTTATACGCTTATCTCAATACATGGATAGGACAAGCTTTTCTTACTAAAGATCAATACGGTGCGACAGTCAAACATATAGAACCTTATCATGTTGCTAATATCCCTGTTCCTTGTATTCCTGACATAGAAGAAAAAATAAATCAAAAAGTCCTTCAGGCACATAAATTGAGAGAAGAAGCCCAAGAACTTCTTTTAAAAGCAGAGGAAATGATTTACTCAGAACTTGGATTAACAAGGATTGATGAGGACGATGTTAAATATTTTGGTGGTGAAATTGGGAAACTTGTTAAGGCTTTTGAGGTTAAAGCAAGTGAATTAGATTATAGGCTGGATGCAAGTTATCATGTGCCTGTTTCGAGGTTAATAATGAGGAATTTAAAAGTCCAAGAAAGAAAAGGTAAATTCCAGCTAAAACGCCTAGGAGATGGAATTGCTAAAGTATTTGACCTGCCGACTTACAAAAGAATTTATGTTAAACCTGAAGAAGGTTATCCAATATTGTCAGGAGCCCACTTAAGACAAATAAAACTTTATGACTTGAAGTATATATCTGGAAGATCATTTTACCAAAGGGGCAAAAATATCATTAACAAATACAAGATAAAAAAAGGATGGATATTAACCACGGAGAGAGGGACAACAGGGGTTAGTGCTTTAGTTACTGAATATTGGGATGGTTGGCTTGCATCCCATAATATTTTAAGAGTTGTTTCACAGAATATAAATTTCGGATATCTTTTAGCTTATCTAAATACAGAATATGCTCAATATCAACTTAAATCCAAAGAATTAGGTGCTGTAGTTGAAGTTTTAGATCCAAAAGATATGGAGAGTATTTTAGTACCCGTTCCAAAAAACAATTCTGTTCAAGATAAGATAGGTTCTTTAGTAATTGAAGCATACAACAAAAAAGACAGAGCAAATCAGATTGAAGAAGAATCTATAAAGGAACTTGAAACTTCTTTGATAGAAATTGCTGAAGGTAAAAATAAATGAGTGGAAGAAGATGGAAGAATATAGAATCCTTGACTGCTCAAGAAATAAAAAATTATTTGCTTAAAAATGGAGGTGAAGAACAAGAGGTTAAAACACCGTATGAAGATTGGCGAGTCAGATTTTCAGATTCTACATTCACATATTATAAGAATGGCACTCTTTATAGCACACCATCAAATTTCAATGATCCTGCAGTATTTAAAGCATGGGATTATATAGATTCAATAGTTGGTTTTGCGTACGTCCCTCCAACAAAAGATTTTCTAATTGGTTTAGACGAAACTGGAAAAGGAGAAGTCATAGGACACACTGTTTTAACAGGAACAATTTTTCCCAAAGAAATTTTTAGAGATATTGACTTATTAGTGGGACCTGCGGATACAAAGAATAGGCGTTCATTTGAATATTGGGATGATATTTTTAAGAAGTTGGATTCGTTAAGAGCCAAGGGACTCGATTTTATATACGAGAAAATTCCTCCCTGGCATGTTGATAAATATAATCTTAACAAGATAATGGATGTAAGTTATCAGAGGATTTTATCTATATTTCTCAGGAAAGTTGAAATTTCCCAATGTAGAATTGTTTTAGATGAGTATGGCATAGGGCCCACTCTAAAACGGTTTTTGAATTTCTTAGAACAGCAAGGAGCAGAGGTTATTGTTACCACAAACTCAGAGAGTAGTTATCTTGAAGCAAAAACAGCCTCGTTAATTTCAAAAAGACAGAGAGAGGCAGTAATAAAAGCTATAAATGAAAATCCTGAATTTCAAATAAATGATTTATCTGTAGGATCAGGTAATGCTGGAGATCCCAAAACCGATGCGTGGCTTAAAGCATGGTGGCAAAAGAATAAATCTTGGCCGTGGTTTGTTAAGAGCTCTTTTAGAAATGTCAGGAGGATTGAAGAAAATAAAGGACAAATAAAGAAAGTTTCACCGCCAATTGATGAAAGACTCCTATCAGAGGAATTCATAGAAGATTTTAACAAAGGTAAACTTTCTATTGAATCCCTTTCATTAGTTTGTCCATATTGTGGTGCAATTTTAAAAAGTGTTGAATTTGCAATTTTTAAGAAAAATGATAAAGATATAAGTGGTGTAAAATGTACAAATGAAGATTGTAGAAAACTAATTGAAAACGTTGGGATAACTCTTAGGTATTATTGTGGATATATTTTACCAGATAGTAATGCTATACTAAGAAATGTTATATCTAAAGATCTAAGAAGTTCTAGATTTTTTGAGAACTTTACTGTAATTTTATCACCTGTTGTAAGAAAAGAATGTGACGGAACTCCAAGAGGAAAGAAAGAATTTGAAGAGTTAGCAAGATTTCATTCTATAGGGCGAATAAGGTTAGAAAGTATTGGAAGTGTTGAAAGTATTCCTAATGATTTATCTAAAACAGAAAGAGACGAAAGGATTATTTATAATTGTATTGAATATAATGCCATATTGCTAACGGGAGATAAATCTATGCAGGCATTTGCAAGTGGTAAAAATGTCTTTACAATTTACCTTTAAAAATTTCAGCGATTGCAAAACTTTTTGAAAGCTTTCCTTCCCCTTGCTATGCTTAAGTCTGTTAACAGGTGGAAGAGGAATGGATTAAGAGAGAAAATTTTTAAGCTGATAAAAAT
>CAZESF010000069.1:0-5439 GCA_964515205.1 uncultured Planctomycetia bacterium | reverse complement strand
TGTGGTCTCAAAAATCGCTGAAAAAGCTGAATATCAGAAAGAAACCACCAATTCTAAAGAGTCTCAATTCGAAATGATTAAAAAACTTGAATTTACCTATGGTGATTTTGAAAAGCTATACGATTATTGTGAAAAAAAGAACATTATGTTTTTATCAACGCCTTTTGATGTTGAAAGTGCCCGTTTTTTAAAAGAATTGGGTTTAGAAATATTTAAAATTCCATCAGGCGAAATTACAAATTATCTTTTGCTAAAAGAAATAGGTAGTTATAAAAAACAGGTTATTTTATCGACGGGTATGGCAGACTTAGGTGAAATCGAAGACGCTTTGGATGTATTGATAGAAAATGGAACAAAAAGAGAAAATATAACTGTTCTTCATTGCAATACAGAATATCCAACACCTTTTGAAGATGTAAATCTAAAAGCAATGCTCACAATAAAAGAGGCATTTAAGATAAATGTTGGCTATTCCGACCATACATTAGGAGTTGAAGTTCCAATAGCTGCAGTGGCTCTTGGTGCAAAAGTTATTGAAAAGCACTTCACATTAGATAAAAATATGAAAGGTCCTGATCATAAAGCAAGTCTTGAACCTGATGAGTTAAAAAAGATGGTAGAAGCAATAAGAAATATAGAAAAAGCAATGGGTAATGGCATAAAGAAGTTATCAAAATCGGAAGCCAAAAACATACACATTGCAAGAAAATATATTGTAGCTAAAAGGGAGATAAAAAAGGGTGAAATATTAACTGAAGAAAATATTACCGTAAAGAGGATTGGAAAAGAGGGATTTTCTCCAATGATGTGGAACGATATTATAGGTAAAAGAGCTAATAAAGATTATAAGATTGATGAACCAATAAAGATGCTTGAATGAGAAAATTTGTGTTTTTATAGGGATACGAGCAGAATAGGGCCTTTTGAGACCATTAATTGAGAAAAAACTTGACATGGGCCAAATATAGATGTCTAGTAGAATTATGTTAGCAAGGAGTAGAATATGGAATTTTTAAAAGACCTATGGAAATTTCTTATGTCCCGTAAAAAATGGTGGCTTGCTCCAATTATAATAATAATTCTTCTGTTTGCGGTGCTTATTTTAATAGGTGGAAGTTCTGCAATAGCCCCTTTCATTTATACACTATTTTAAAAATTTTGATGGAATGATAACAAATTTGATTGTCGGAGGTATTCTGTGATGAAAGAAAGAGAAGTGTTAATATCACTCTCCCTTGTCGGAATTTTGCTATCTCTTGTCTTAAAAATTAAACTTTACATAATAAGCGGAATTCTGCTTTTTATATATTTAGCTTTTCCCGGGATTGGTGATTTTATAGGGGTTAACTTTTTGAAGATAACAAGAGCGTTGGGAAAGCTCTTTTCTTATGTATTTTTGATGATTGTATTTTATATTATTCTTTTACCATTATCTCTGTTTTATAAATTGACCCATCGCAACCCTTTATTTTTAGAATCAAAAGGGGTTTATTCTACTTTTGTGGATAGAAGGGTAGAATATAACAAAGAGCACTTGGAGAACATGTGGTAGGAGGGTAATATGCTTATTCTTGGTATTTCAGCCTTCTATCACGACTCAGCTGCTTGTATTATAAAAAACGGGGAAATTCTGGCAGCAGCGCAGGAAGAACGATTTACTAGAAAAAAGCACGACCCACGTTTCCCCCTAAATGCCATAAAGTTTTGCCTTGAATGGAGTGGGGTTTCAATTGAAGAGCTAGATGCTATTGTGTTTTACGATAAACCCCTTTTAAAATTTGAGAGACTCCTTGAAACTTATTATGCCTTTTCCCCCAAAGGAGTGATGCAATTTATTCAGGCTATTCCTGTGTGGATAAACGAGAAACTTTTTATAAAAAAGTTAATAAAAGATAAGTTAAAAAAGATTGAAAACATAAAGCGATTTCCAATAATTCTTTTCCCCGAGCATCATCTTTCCCATGCTGCAAGTGCTTTTTATCCCTCGCCCTTTGAGGAGGCTTTAATTCTTACTATAGATGGAGTGGGAGAATGGGCAACGGCTTCTATCTGCTACGGAAGAGGCAGCAAAATAAAAATTCTTAAAGAATTAAGATTTCCTCATTCAGTAGGACTTCTTTATTCTGCCTTTACTTATTACTTGGGATTTAAAGTTAACTCCGGAGAATACAAACTTATGGGGCTTGCCCCTTATGGAAATCCGAATTCAGAAAGAACACATAAATACATAGAGCTGATAAAAAACAATGTGGTGAAGATTTTTGAGGATGGTTCTATTTGGCTTAACCAGAGATATTTTGATTATGCTACAGGTTTGAGGATGGCAAATGAAAAGGAGTGGGAAAAACTTTTTGGTTTCGCAAGAAGACTTCCAGAGACAGAACTTCATCAGGAGCATTGCGATCTTGCCTATGCAATTCAAAAAGTGACTGAAGAAATAGTATTTAAAATGGCCGAGCATGGGAAAAAACTTACAGGAGCGAAGTATTTATGTATGGCAGGGGGGGTAGCTCTGAATTGTGTGGCAAATGGGAAATTACTGGAGTCAGGTTTATTTGAGGATATCTGGATACAGCCTGCAGCGGGAGATGCAGGGGGTGCCCTTGGTGCAGCGCTTGCTGGGTATCACATTTATTTTGAAAAGCCCCGGGAAATAGTAAAACCCGATGCAATGAAGGGGAGCTATCTGGGGCCAGAGTTTTCAAATATTGACATAGAAAAGACAGCAAGGAAATTTAAAGCTCCTTATAAAAAATTTGAAAATTTTGATGAGATTGCCAGATATACTGCAAAACTTATAGCAGAAGGCAAAGTAGTAGGTTGGTTTCAGGGGAGAATGGAATGGGGACCAAGGGCACTTGGAAACAGAAGCATTCTTGGAGATTCGAGAAACCCCGACATGCAAAAAAAATTAAATCTTAAAATAAAATATAGGGAGAGTTTTAGACCCTTTGCTCCGTCAGTTTTATGGGAAGATACGCGGCAATACTTTGATATAGACAGGCCATCTCCCTATATGCTTTTGATTGCAAATGTGGCTGAAGCACGGAGGAATAAACTGCCTGAAAACTATTATGAGCTTCCAATAAAGGAAAAACTTTATTACATCCGTTCAGATCTTCCGGCAATCACACATTTAGATTTTTCTGCAAGACTTCAAACAGTGCATAAAGAAACAAATCCTAAATATCACAGACTTATAACCGAGTTTAAGAAACTTACTGGATATTCTGTAATAGTAAATACAAGTTTCAACATTCGTGGTGAACCGATAGTGTGTACACCTGAAGACGCCTATAAGTGTTTTATGAGGACGGAAATGGAGTACCTAGTTATGGGAGATTATTTGTTTGACAAGAAAGAACAACCAGAGCGGGAGGAGAAAGAGCAATGGAGAGAAAAGTATGAGCTGGATTAGTAGATCGAAGAGAACAGTTTTATTCCTAGCAGTCTTCGCTTTAATGGCCTTTGGAACTGGGGAACTTCTTACAAGAATTATGGAAAAAGTTATGTATAAATTTTTCGCTTATGAGGCTAAGGTTAATCCTCACGGTTCTATACAGTGGGGGCTTTACAAAAAATATTATAAATCTGTTCCAGAAAACCCCTACCGTTATGAACATAGACCGAATGTTAGTTTAATTTTTAAAAAAGGATATATACAATGCGTGTGAAAACTAACTCGGAAGGATTGAGAGAAGAAAAGGATTATAATTATTTAGGAAAGAGTGTAATTTTCTTAGGGGATTCTATAGTAGAAGGTGCTTCGGTAGATAATAACCAGACATTTGAAAGTATTTTTGAAAGATTAACGGGAATTACATCATTAAATTTTGGAGTAGGCTCTTCAAATACCCGTCTGGAGTATTATTTTTTAAAAGCAAAGTACAGAACGTCTTATAATACGTGTCATATAGTATTGGGTTTTTGTTTAAATGATTGGGATCAGTTAGATAGATGTTTTGATGAAAACTATGGTAATTGGGTTCCGTGTAAGTCAGATTGGTATCAAGGAAAATTCTTCAGAAGAATATATAATGAACCATTAATGACAAAAGTTAAAAGTATATTAAAAAAATCTCATTTTGTTTTGTTCCTGTGGCGTTCATGCAAAAAGATAGTGGAAGGTAAATATAAACCTTACAGTTCCCTCATGCTTTCTAAAGACCAGATTCGCGAGACAGAAAAATGGATTTTAAAAATTAAAGATTTTGCCGATAATATTGGTGCTTGTTTTACGTTAGTGATGTTTCCTATGGTTGAGCAATTTTCTTATGAATATAAACCGGGAGAAAGGCAGCAAGATGTTTTGATAAAAATTTTAGAAAGACACCACATAGATTACATTGACCTCTATGATTTCCTTAAAAGAGAATATAAAAAAGATCCGGAAATTTATTGGGATCATGTTCATCCTTATGTAAAAGGGCATAGACTTATAGGAGAGTATTTAGCAAGCCATTTAAAAATTTGTAAATGTAAGGTAGGAAAGTGAAAATTCCCATTATAGCTGTTCATCCAGATGATAAGACTTGGCAGACTGGTGAAACCTTATTCAAGCATTAGAAGGAAATGCAGATTTTTTTAAGTGCTTGGTGCCTTTATATAAAGTTGGCTCTGGAGAGATTACCAATTTACCATTTTTGGAGTATATTGCCAAAAAAGGAAAACCTATAATCTTATCTACAGGAATGTCTACCCTTGGAGAAGTAGAAGAAGCCGTTAAAACAATAATAAATGTAAATTCTTCTTTACCTTTAGTCCTTCTTCATTGTGTTAGCAACTACCCTGCTAAATATGAAAATGTCAATTTAAAAGCCATCTCAACTCTAAAAGAGGCATTTGAACTTCCTGTAGGCTACTCAGACCATACTTTAGGAATTGAGATTCCTGTTGCTGCTGTTGTCTTAGGGGCAAAGGTAATAGAGAAGCACTTTATTCTGGATAGGGGTTTACCCGGTCCTGACCACAAGGCATCATTAGAACCTGATGAGTTAAAGAAAATGGTAAAGGCAATAAGGAATGTTGAGAAAGCTCTTGGAAGTGGCATAAAAAAACCCGCTCAAAGTGAGCTTGAAGTGATGAAGGCGGCAAGGAGGAGTCTTGTTGCTGCGAGAGATATTAAAGCTGGCGAGGTGGTAAAGGAATCGGATATACTTATAAAGAGGCCAGGAACAGGGATTTCGCCAAAGTTTAAGAAAATAATCATTGGCATGAGGCTTACAAGAGATATTAAAAAAGATACTCCATTTAATTGGGAGGATTTTAAATGATGAGTGAACAATACAAGCAGGTATTGATAAGACCTGATATACCTTTAAGAGAAGCAATTAAACAGATGGATAAGGCTACTTTGCAGGTATTAATTGTAGTAGATGATGAAGATAGGCTTTTGGGAATTGTAACTGATGGAGATGTAAGAAGGGCTATTATAAATGG
>CAZESF010000068.1:0-5464 GCA_964515205.1 uncultured Planctomycetia bacterium | reverse complement strand
CAGAACTCAGAAAGAAATGCAGGGCTATGTAAAGTTTTCCTTTAAGAATAATGTGGGCAAGATAAAAGTTTATCAAATAGTAGATGAGTTTCCCTGCAATGAATACAGTGAAAGAATCGATTCTTCATTTTTGAGATTTTTTACCTCTGGCGGAAAGAACGGAGAGCTATTCTATACAAGCCCTGTATTTTTAAAGAGAAAGAAATTGCTTATCTACACATCAACAGAAGCAGAGGATACCTTTTTCGTAAATTTCCTTATAGACAAAGAGAGAATAGAGAAGCAAAAGGTAGGTACATATAGAGGTAAGGTGGAGTACCTTGTAGAGACAGCAGGTTATTCCGAAGTTTTTCCTGTGAATCTTAGGATAGAAGTTACCCCTATTTTTAAACTGGAAACCATCTCTCCTGCAGAAGGTCTTCAGTTTAAGAATTTGCTTCCTCATACTCCTCCTCAGACTAAAGAGGTAAGTATAATTGTGAAGACAAATTTAGCCCGACCCTATATGGTTATTCAGAAATTAGAATCTCCTCTTACCAGTGAGAAGGGAGCAGAGATTCCTTCTCAGTTCTTTACTATGAAAGAAGAAATTGTTGAAGGTGGGGGAGAGGTTAAGTTTCCTGAGTTCTCTCCTGTGCCGGTGGGAGAGACTCCTGTTTTCTTCTCTGATGAGAAGGGTTCTCCTGCCAGGATAAAGATTATTTATAAACTTAAACCTTATTCTGGGATTGCTGCAGGAAATTACCACACGATGGTGAGTTTTTCTTTAGGGGAAAGATAAGAAAGGGGGTGAGAGCTTAGAGAGGAGGTTTTGTGGGTTTAAGGATAAAAAAGAGATGGAAAAATTTTAAAAAAGGAGGTGAGAAGAGATGAGAAGGATTATGGTGGTAATGCTGACAATGGTAACGGTGTATCTTTTTTTTACTTCTCTGTGTTTCTCAGAGACAATTAATATATCCGCTGAAGTTCCTCCTGCTCATAGTTTAAACCTTACTCTTTTTAAACTGAATTCTCATGGAACATCCAATCCTAACGACGATACTGGATGGAATTCTCCAATTCATTTCCCTTCCCCTGAGTTTGCGATTGATTTTGGAGAGTTAAAACTGGATGAAGACTTGGGTATTTTTACTACCAACACCTACTATGCTTTGGACTGTGGTGTTAATGGAGGAGGTCCGTGGGCAATTGAGCACACAGTAAGTGGAGATATTGCAGACAAAGGACCAAATTCTCTGGGTGATAACATCATAGTTACATTTTGTAAAGTGACGAAAACGAAAGGAGATGAAGGAGATGTAGATGTGTGTGACTGTGATGCACTCAATAAGAGGATGATTTTAGCTGACGCTACAGATGTGAAGGTTACCAGCACCGAGTTGGCAGGAGGTTGGCTTAGAATTTTCTATGGTATAGCTACAGGAGACCCTGACGCCGAGGAGCCTGTGAATGCGGTTCCTATTACTGCCACTGAGAAAGCAGGTACCCAGACCGGAACAATAGAGATTACTCTCTCTACACCTTAAGTTTATTCTGGATGAGGGTAGCTTTACTACGCTGCCCTCATTGTTTTGTTGAGAAGATAAAGATGAGGAAATTTTTGATTTTTTTGATAGCAGGAGGTGTATTTTGTTCAGGAAAGCCGGGTTATGCTCAATTAATAGTGGATAAAGCAAAGGTGAAGTTAGTCGTTTCTCCCGGTCAGACGATAACCGATTCCATAACTGTTTATAATTCCTCCAACCGTAAGATATGGGTGAGAGTTTATGTTGAGGATTTTAATTATATTCCCCCTTTTGACGGAACCAAGGAGTTTCTTCCTGCAGGAACAGTAAAAAATTCCTGTTCCAGCTGGATACACTTTTTTCCTCAGGAGTTTCAACTTCTCCCTTTTAAAGGAAGAAAGGTGACATATTCTATAAAGGTTCCTCAAGATATAAAAGGCGGATATTATGGAGTTCTCTTTTTTGAGATGAGTCCTGGACATATGAAGAGAGGCAAGATAGATATACAGGTTATCCAGAGGATAGGGTGTCTGTTCTTTTTGGAAGCACAGAATAGACTGAAAAGAGGGGAGATAAGAAATATATCAGGACTGGGCAGAAGTATTCAGGGAGAGTTTTTTAATGCAGGGGATGTTATTCTTATTCCTGATGGTTCTTTCTATGTAATGGATAGAGAAGGAATGGCTGTGGAGAGAGGCAAGATAGAAAGATTTTATCTTCCTCCTGGTGAAAGTAAATCTTTTACGATAAAACTCTCTAAAAAACTCTCTTATTACCAGTTATATACTATGGTTCTTACTTTTGATCTGGGGGAAGGAGATGTTCTGGTAAAGGAGATTGATTTTGAGGTAGACAAGACGGGTTTTCGGGTTACCCAGATTAGAGATTAGTCGTATATAATGGGAATTACAGGTTATGCTCAAGCATACTTCTATTATAGTTTTTTTTCTTATTTTTTTACTTTTCCTGCCTGCTTCAGTTTTTCCCCATTCTCTCTCATATGAGTATCTGATGGAGTTGGGTAAAGAGGAGTTAAGAAAGGGTTGTTATGATGAAGCTATTCATTATTTTACCCTTGCCCGAGTTGCTTGCCCTCATGCAGAGAAACCTCTTTTTTATATCAATCTTATAAAGAGGTTAAAAGAAGGAAGATTAAGAGAAGTTACTCCTCCCCCAGAAGCACCTCCTCCGGAAGAAAGAATTATTCCTCAAAAAGTGCCTCCTTTGAAGAAAAAAGTTGTTTCTTCAGAGAAGGAACTATCTCTGTTGATAAGAAGAAGGAAAATTATAGCAAGAACTCTGGATAAATTTGAAAGGAAAAGAAAAAGAGCTAAGAAAGAAAAAAGGGAAGTAGTTCAGATTCCTTTCATAAAAGAGGTTATAAGCACACTTTTTCCTCTAAAAAAAGTGGAGAGGGTAGCCGAGATAGTAAAAAAAGAGAGGATTATTTATCTGGATGAGCAGATGCGCTCACTTCAGCCCAAGACAGTTATAGAAATTCCCAAAGATTCTTCAGTGGTTATAGTGGGAAGAAATATAAAGAAGTATTTTATTGTTTCCGAGGGATTTGTGGCAACAGGAAGAATCGATAAAGACAGAATAAGGATCACAGGCAAGAGAATAGGGGCTACTTTCTTTCATCTCTGGGATAACAGAGGTAGATGGACTTTTTATTTGAAGGTCGTTTTTCCCATAAAGTTTCTCCCTCCTGCAGAAGAAGAGTTTGTGGAAAAGAAGGCTCCTTTTTTCAGATTTGGTTACTCTGCTGATGGGAGTTCCTATTATAGTGGCAAGCGACTCGGTTCGGTAAAGAGAGACAGTTTAAGTTTTACCCAGAGAACAGAAATTTACGGGGAGACTCCTTATGGCAAAATCGATGCTTCTGCAAATTTTACTAAATTTAAAGAAACCACTGAGGTCACCTCTTATACTGTAGGGCTAACAGAAGGAAGGATCGGTAACTTTAAGGATTTTAATATAAGAGGTTTCGATATCTATAAGAGGTTTTCTTCGCTTTCTCTTCCCGGAGAAGGTGTTAGAGGATTTACTCTTGAGGCAAGAGCATTTAGGGATAAACTGGCTTATGATTTTTTCTGGGGAAGAGAAAGAGTGGTATATGGGTATTTTACTCCAGGAGTTCTGGAAAAAAGAGAAGCCTACATAGAGGGTTTAAAATTTACTCTTTTTCCTGAAGAGAGAAACAATTACTCTATTAATTTTGCCAAAGGTTATGGCAGGGCTCGACCGAGTTATCTTAAAGAAAGAGTATTTTCTCTGCAAACTCAGAATTTTCTGGGAGATATGAAGCTGAGATCTGAGATTGCTTCCGATGAACATAATCTTGCTTTTCTTTTCAACTCAGAGTTTAGAAGAAAAGATTTCTCTTTAAATATAGGCTTCCGTGATATAGAGAAGGATTTTACCACTATAACAGGAAGGCCAGCTGGTCGGGGAGAGATTGGAGGCAAGATTAACTTGAGATGGAAGATATCCAAATTTAATATCAATTCTTTACTGGATGTCTACAGAGATAGATATCTTTACAATCCTGCTGAGCCAGGAAAATTTAATTTTGAGGGAAACTTTTCTCTTTCATTTCCTTTGGATTCTTATTCTCGATGGCAAACCAGTATAAGCTATGCCAACACTCCGGGGCTAATCTCCCCCCGTAGATATCTTAGAATAAATAATAATTATACCAGGAGATTTAAAGTTTTTAATAATAGGAGTCTGTATCTCTCCTTAGGGAGTGAATTTCGGAGAAACCGCTATCCTCTTTCTCCAGCTTCTGATTTTGACCTTTATGGAATAAGAGGGGGGTTCAATTTGAATCTTACAAGAAATCTTAACTATTATTTACGATATCGTTATTCCTGGGTGAAGGATATTCTTTCAGGAGGAAAGTTCTCTCCTCGAGTGATGACCACAGGAATAAGTTACAGAAAAAGTATCACCTCTTTCTTATCCACTAATTTAAGTCTTTCCTACAGAGATGAAGAAGATACCCAGGGTATTCATAGTTTTCTTGCTGGAGAAGATAGTCTCGATGCCAGTATAGGTTTAAATTACCGACCATCTTCGGATTTTGAATGTTTTTTAGATGCAAGGATGAGAAATATCTGGGCAGAAAATCCTCAAAGGTCTGCTTCCAATGCCTTGGATATAAGGTGGGGTGTAAGAAGCTGGTGGGATTTACCTTTCCGCTGGAATCCTCAAGGAGAGATAAAAGGGGTTGTATTTAAAGATTTGAATGGTAATAAAAAAAGAGAAGAGAGTGAAGAAGGTATTGGTGGTGTTAGAATTAAAGTGGGTAAAGCCCAGGTGGTAACTGACAAAAAAGGTAATTACAGTGTTAAAGTTAAAGCCAAAGAAGTAACTGTGATGGTAGATCTTGAGAGTATTCCTCAAGGTTTTATATTTACAACCCCGATTTCTCAGAGGGTTAAGGTTATCCAGCATAAAGCTCGAATAGTAAATTTCGGTTTAAGTACTCATTCAGGAATCTGGGGGGTTGTCTTCTATGATAAGAATAGAAATGGTAAACCTGATGCAGGAGATGTATTTATTCCTAAAGCAAGGGTGATTCTGGATGGTAAGGAGATAGTTTTTACAGATTTTGAAGGAGAGTATTTCTTCCGTGATATTTCTCCCGGAAAGCATAAAATAAGAATAGATGTTAATTCTCTGCCTTTAGAATACATTCCTGCGGTTAAGGTGATAGAAGAACTAGAAGTTGGTGAGGGAACGACCTATGTGTATAATATTTCTCTCAAGAAAAGGGAGGAGTAGTTCTTTTTGTTTTTCTATCTGATTACCGTTGTTTTTAATATTACTGGTTTTCCGTCTCTTACTGTTTCTATGATGCTTTCATCCTTTTCCCTATCGTTATAATCCTCAAGGGTTACCTTTTCTTTGGGCTGAGCGTTCTCCTCTTGGGATGTATTTTCTTCAGATTCTTG
>CAZESF010000067.1:0-5652 GCA_964515205.1 uncultured Planctomycetia bacterium | reverse complement strand
TGAACCAAGTCGACATCTTAGCTTTTAAGATAGGATTTAGGAGAACCAAATTAGGCAAATCTTGCTAACTAAATAAAGGTGTAGTATAATCTGAAAATGACACTATAGTTTAATTTAATGCATCGGGAAAGAAGGTATATACATTTTGTTTACCTTATTATAGATATTATCTTAATAACCTTTGCTTTTTACCTTCCTTATTCTTTCAGATACAGTCAAAGTTTATTTTCTAAAAATCTTCCCTATATGCAGGAATATTTACTGGTATTTCTTCTGTGGGGTTTAAGCCTCGTATATTTGTTAAATACACATCGACTTTATTCTACCGACCGTGCTTTGAGTATACCTAAGGAGACATGGAGGGTATTTAAATGTGTATTTTTCTCCTCTCTTCTGGCAGGTTTGATTATATTTCTTTTACAATTGAAATTTTTCTCTCGTTTTATTTTTGGAATGTCTGCTGTAATTCTTTTTTTAAGTTTATCTTTTTGGCGAGCAATTAAAAGAATTTTTATTCGTTACCGTGTAGCCCGGGGTTATTACAACATAAATGTGTTAATTGTGGGGGCAGGAAGAACAGGTTGTGCTTTAGCAGAAGAGATAAAGAACCATCCTTATTTGGGCTTGCACATTGTGGGTTTTGTTGATGATTATAAGAGGGGGAAAGTTTTGAGTTATGATATCTTAGGTAAAGTTAGTAATTTGGAGGAAATCATTAAGAGAAATTTTGTAGATGAAATTTATGTCACCATTCCTTCTGAGAGGAAGAGGACTGCTGAGATTTTAGAGCTGGGAAGAAAATTGAATAAGACAGTGCGTATTGTAGCGGATAATTTCAGTTTTTCTTTCCCCAGAGTTAGTTTTGATTATATCGGGTTTATCCCTTTAATTAGATATATTGAAGGAGGAATTCATGGAACAGAAGGAATACTAAAAAGAATGTTTGATATAACTGTTTCGGCAATACTTTTAATATTACTTTCTCCCCTCTTTGTTATCATTGCTATCTTAATTAAATTAGATTCTCCTGGCCCTGTGTTGTATATATCTAAACGTTGTGGTAAAAAGGGCAGGATTTTTAATTTTTATAAATTTCGTTCTATGGTTGAGGGAGCAGAGCAGATGAAAGAGAGTTTGCGTCACCTTTCTGAAGTTGAGGGACCGATTTTTAAGATGAAAAATGACCCCCGGGTTACTCGTGTAGGGAGGATTTTGCGCAGGTTTAGCTTAGATGAATTACCTCAGTTAATTAATGTTTTAAAGGGAGATATGAGTTTAGTGGGGCCGCGTCCTCCTACTCCTGATGAAGTTAGTAAATATAACCATGAGGAAATGCAGCGTCTTTCAATTCGTCCAGGAATTACTGGTCTTTCCCAGGTGCGAGGCAGAAGTGATATTACTTTTAGAAGATGGGTAAAGTGGGATTTGTGGTATATTAATAATTGGTCGTTTGGGTTAGATCTGTGGATTTTGTGGAATACAATCCCTGTGGTTTTGAAAGGAAAAGGCGCATATTGAAAAATTAACGTCTATAGGTTTCAGTTGAGTTAAGATTGTTTTGCTGTAATTTTAATCAATCAAATACAATCTTTGGTTCTTTTTGGATATCAAAAACCACTTTTTTTATAGCCCTGTTTATTATTATCTCTGCTTCCTTTACACGGCAAATTGTGGACTTTATTAAAGCCAGTATAGGAGGGCAGGGTTTTCTTTATTTGATAGCAACTATGGCAGGAATTTTAGGATTATTTTTTTTAATTTATGTGATAAGAAACAATTTCCAATTAGTAAAAGTTTTGATGTTTGTTGTAGTATGGGGTGTAGGGTTGGCTTTAACATGGCAGATAAAGATTCCTCAAGAAAGAATTCATATTTTAGAATACGCAGTTTTAGGCTGGCTCTCAGTTAGGGATTTAAATAGAAAAAATAAAAAGATTAGAGCGTCTTTTCTTGCATGTATTTACTGTGTAATTATAGGTATTTTAGATGAGTTATTTCAGGCTATTCTGCCTTATCGATTTTTCGATTGGCGTGATATTATATTTAATGGAGTTGGGGGAGGGTGGGGAGTAGTTTTGTATTTGTTGAGTTAGGAGTTTTTAAAAGAGCGTGTTTTATATTTTTAAAAGGATAAGAAAGAATTGGATACTATTAATTTTATTTATTATATATGCTTTCTCTTCCCAAACTCAAAACTTAAAAATTCATTTTCTTGATGTAGGAGAAGGCGATTCTATTCTTATTCAGACACCCAAAGGCAAAGCTGTACTGGTAGATACAGGAAATCTTATAACTGGTTTTAAGGTTGTGAAATATTTGCAGAAGAATGGTATTCAAAATTTAGATTATCTTGTTCTTACCCATCCTCATTTAGACCACATTGGTGGCACTTTTTTTATCTTACAGATGATAAATGTAAAGAAGATTTATGATAATGGACAGGATTTGAATCAGCTGATAGAATTGTTCGATGTTTACCGATGGTATGAACAATTAGTAAGAGAGAATGATAGCTACCGGGTTTTAAAATCAGGAGATAAATTTTTAGTGGATGGAGTGAAGTTTAAGGTTATCTGGCCTCCTTATCCTTTTGTCTTTTCAGATTTTAATACTAACTCCTTAGTTATTATGGTAGAATATAAGAAATTTAGATGTCTCCTGAGCGGAGATTTAACCGAATTAGGAGAGAATGAGTTATTAAAAATAGGAGAGAATGAGTTATTAAAAAGTGGTATTGATATAAAGGCAAATATCCTGAAGGTAGCTCATCATGGTAGTAAAGATGCTACTTCTGAAGAATTTTTAAAGGCTGTGTCGCCCAGCATCTCTATTATAAGTGTAAATAGAGATAATATCCGTGGTTATCCTTCAGAGGAGATTTTGAGAAGATTGAAAAATTTAGGCATCAAAATTTATCGTACTGATTTAAATGGTAATGTCATTATAACCGTGGAAGAAAGTGGAAGATATTCTATTGAGACGGAAAGAGAATAGGAAGGGCCACATAGGAGATCAGGCTTTTCTTGTTTTTTTGGTATTATTTTTTTCTGTGTTTTATCAAGAGACACTTCCTTATCTCTAAAAAAGAGATAAGGAAGTTGGACTATACTGTTGTTTCTTATGCGATTAAGAGGCTTGAGGAAAGGTTTAAAGAAAGGTTTAAAGAAGATATAAGAAGATTTTTTAGGGATGGTGAGTAGTAGTAAGTCGTTGAATTAAAATGAGTGTTAAATGTGGGAATCTGATCCCTAAATTTCTACTTTTTTGTATAGGAATGATTCTATTTTTTTCTCCATTTAGTAAAAAATATACTCTTTTTTTCTTAAGGCCTGCAGTAATTGTTTGGTTTTTCGCTATATTGATTCTTATTTTTAAAAAAAAGAAGATGATAGATTTTCCTTCTTTAGGAAGATTTTTGATATTCTTTTTCTTCGCTGTTTTTATCTCTCTTTTTTTTAGCAGCAACTTTTATTACTCCCAAAAATTATTTTTTTATCGTTTTTCTTTATTTATTCTTCTTCCTTTCATCTGTTCTTTTAGCATCAGAAAGATTGAGGAGATAAAATTTCTATTTGTTTTGATGATGTTGGGAGCGGTTGTTGTAGGAGTTGATAGTTTATATCAGTTTTTTAAAGGACTAGATTTTATACATCATTATCCTTTAGTAAAAAAAGTAAGTGGTTCATCTTTTTCTGGTTTAATGGGCCCTTTTGGTTGGTATACACAGCTGGGAGCTTATAGTGCATTTATTCTTACTGCAATAATTAATTTTCTTATTTTTTCCAAAGAGAAATTTTTTCAAAAGTTGTTTCTTGTTTTTTTATTTTTTTTGATGTTTTTTTGTTTTGTTTTTTCTCTATCCCGAGGCGCTTGGGTAGTATTTCCTCTATCCTTAATTATTATTTTCTTTATGGTGAGTTTTAATAAAAAAGTGAGAAAAGAGAAAGGAGTAAGATTAAAAATTACTTTTATTTGTATAATAATTTTTGTAGTATATTTTTTAATGTATTGTTTGAATTTGCGCGAAATAGGCTTTTTAAACAAAGAGATTCTGCTAAGCGGGAGAGATAAAATATGGAAAGAAACAATTTCGTTAATTATAAAATATCCTCTCTTTGGAGTTGGATTGTACAGAGCACCCTTTGTTCTTTCTTCTCATACCGATGCTCACAATGCTTATCTAAATCTTCTTTTAGAGACAGGTATTTTAGGATTTATACCTTTTTTGTTGATAATAATTTGTTATTTAAAAAAAATGTTCATTTTTTTTATTCGCAGAGATATAGAGAAAGCGGTTTATGTACTTACTTTTTTCTCTATCTGTTTAGGATTTCTCATAAATGACTTAAAAGAAGCAACAATGTTGGGAGGATGGGATCTGGGAATCTTTTTTTGGCTTAATTTGGGTATCAGTCTGCGGGGGATGGAACTTTTTGAGAGGGAGTATAAAAGTTTAAATAATGATGAGTAAAATTGCTGCTGTAGTTTTAACTAAAAATGAGGAAGTAAAAATAGAGAAATGCTTGCGTTGTTTACAAAGTTTTGTTGATGAAGTAATAGTTGTGGACGATAATAGCGAAGATAAAACTGTAGAGATTTGCAAAAAATTAGGAGTAAAGGTGATAATTAATGAGTCTGGTGGAAATTTTGATAAGCAGAGAAATATTGGAATTGAGGAAGCTTCCTGCCAGTGGATTCTTCAGATGGACGCAGATGAGTTAGTTCCTTCTGAAACTGCGGTGAAGATAAAAGAAGCTGTAGAAAACCCTTCTGATTATGTTGCTTTTAAGTTGAGAAGAAAAAATTTCTTTTTTGGGTATCCACTAAGATATGGCGGAGCTTATAATTGGGGAGTAAAACTATTTAAAAAAGGAAAAGCTTATTATATTGGTAGCAGTGTTCATGAAACTTTAAAAATAGAAGGAAAGATAGGAAAAATAGATGCAGAAATACACCACTTTCCATTTTCTTCTATAAGGGATATTTTAAATAAGATGAATTTTTATACTGAAGTTGAAGCAGAGTTATTTATAAAAAATATAGATAAGATTTCTTTTAAAGAGATAAAATATCGCCTTACTTGGAAGTCTTTAAAGCTATTTTGGAAACTATATGTAAAAAAGAAAGGGTATAAAGATGGAATGTATGGATTGGCATGGAGTATTATTAATGTGATTGGCCCTCAAATCAGATGGCTTAAGATTTGGGAGAAAGCGTTAAAAGAAGGAAAGTTAACTTGACACCAAAGAAAAGTCTATTCAACCTGCGAGGTTGAACTGGGAAATTTAGAAATAATTTACAAAAACAAGTCTTTATCTTAAAAATATAACTTACATAATAAATTCACGACCGTGAGTTTATGTGTAAGTTATTATCTCTGTATAAATGATGAGAAGTCATTCAACCAGTCACACCCGCCGGGTGTGTAAAAAGGATGAAGTTATTATCTCTGTATAAATGATGAGAAGTCATTCAACCAGTCACACCCGCCGGGTGTGTAAAGGGTGTGTAAAAAGGATGTGTAAAAAATACATTAAGATTTCAGATATTAAATGAGAATAGCTATAGATGCAAGAATTTTAGCTCATCCTCGCTGCGGAATATCAGTGTATGTTTCTAATTTAGTTAAAAATCTTTTGGAGATAGAAAAAG
>CAZESF010000066.1:0-5710 GCA_964515205.1 uncultured Planctomycetia bacterium | reverse complement strand
GTGTCCAAGGAGTAGTTGTCCAGATAAGAAAATATATAGTTTCATTTAAAGAAAAAAGAGAGTTATCTTTAACTTCAAAAAGAACATAGAGAGAGTGAGATTCTTTCTCCTGATATTCTACCTCTGCCTCTGCTAAAGCAGTCTCACAATGATAGCACCAATTAACTGGTTTAAGTCCCCGATAAACATATCCTTTCTTTACCAAATCTGCCAAAAGTTTAAGAACCCAGTATTCATACTCTGGAGAAAGAGTAAGATAAGGATTTTGCCAGTCCCCGAATACTCCTAAGCGAATAAAATCTTCTTTCTGTTTTTCCACAAATTTTAAGGCAAAGTCTTTAGCCTTTTTCCTAAAATCAATTATATCTACATCATGCTTTGTCAAATTAAGCTCTTTTAAAAGAGAATGCTCTACAGGAAGACCGTGACAATCCCATCCACATATAAAAGGAGCATCCTCTCCACTCATGAATTTGAATTTTATAATAATATCTTTTAAGATTTTATTCAAAGCGTGTCCAATATGAATAGGTCCGTTAGCATAAGGGGGGCCGTCATGTAAAATAAATTTTTTTCTTCCTTTGCTCTTCTCCCGCAGTTTTTTATAAATATCAATCTCCTGCCAGTAATTTAAAATCTTGGGCTCTAAAACTTTTAAATTAGCCCTCATGCTAAAGCTGGTGGAGGGAAGATTAAGGGTTTTCTTATAATCCATCATTATTTTATAAATATTTTCCAATTAATAGTTTAAGTTGTCTCTTTTTAGAAGAGGAAATTGCCTCTTTTCGTGTAACAATTGCATTTTTTAAAGCCTCTTTGCACTTACAGTTTCTTTCTTTCTCTATTAAAGGAATGGCCTCTTTAATAATCATTTTTGCCCTCTCTACATTTTTGTTAAGATTATCAATAACCATTTGTGCAGTTACTTTTTCATGCTCAGGATGCCAACAATCATAGTCAGTGACTGCTGCCAATGTGGCATAACAAATCTCGGCTTCTCTGGCTAATCTTGCTTCTGCCAGATTTGTCATACCAATAATATCCGCACCCCATAAACGGTAAAGTTTAGATTCCGCCAAAGTAGAAAATTGAGGCCCTTCCATATTTATATAAGTTCCTCCAAAATGAACCTTCACTCCTACTTTATGACAGGCTTTTTCTAATTTTTTAGCTAAATTTTCACAGATAGGATGAGAAAAACTGATATGAACTACAATTCCTTCATCAAAGAAAGTGAATTTACGTGCCTGATTTGTGCGGTCAATAAACTGAAGAGGGATAACAAAATCTAAGGGTTCCAGTTCCTCTTTTAAAGAACCACAGGCACTTACCGATATTATCCAGCCTACATTTAACTTTTTCATTCCATAAATATTGGCACGATAATTGATAGAAGTAGGAGGAATTGTATGAAATTGTCCATGACGTGGCAGAAATACAACTTCTCTTCCTCCTATTTCTGCAAGAGTGAAAGAATCAGAAGGGGTTCCAAAAGGAGTAGAAAATCTTATTTTCTCTTTTATTTTAATTCCCTCTAACTTATAAAGGCCACTTCCTCCAATTATTCCTATCCGCTCCATTGTTCCTCCTTGGCTATTTTTATTACCTGCATAAGAAAAAATATATAAATAAAAGAATAAATTAACCAGAAAAAAGGAAGATTTATGTTCATCATATCTTTTATTATTGCAGCAGTGGTAGGAGGCAGAATAGCATATATTCCTAAATTCAGAAGGTTCTTATAACTAAATTTTAAATTTAGATGGTGAGAGGAAAGAAGAGAAAAAAGAGTAAAGACAAAAATATGTAAAGGCTTAGTGAGGAGAAACCAAGAGGAAAACCAAACAAATAAAAGAGGATAAAGAAATAAAGATAATTTTTTAAAGAAGTTTTTTATTCTTAAGGGAGTAATTAAAAAAGTATAACCTTCTTTTGTTATCTTTAAAGTTTTATCTTCTACTACAATTTTTAAATCTCCTATATTTTTAAGTGGTATTTGCTCAATAGAGCCATTTTCCTCCCACTTAAGGAAGATATTTTTTTTGGTTATCAGCAAAAACTTGGAGTATTTTTCTAAAGCAGATAGATCTTTTGAGGAACGAATCGAGAAAACAAATCCTTCCCATTCTCTTTCAAAAGGCGATGAAGGCAAAATTAGTTCTCCATTTTTTATCTCTATGACAGGAAGAGAAAGTAAAGAATTAAAATTTCTTTCTACAAAAGAGATAATCTGAGGAATTCTTTTGTTGAATCTTAAATTATAAATGAAAGCCATTATTGCACTTAAAATGATAATGAAAATAATAAAAAAGATAAAGCTTTTTTTGAAAGATTGAAAGATGAAATCTTTATAACTTTTGGGATTAAAACTTTTAATAAAATCTTTAATCATTTTAAATTTAATTCTTGAGCCCTCTTTACTGCTTTCTTAATCCCTTTTTTAATTATCTCCTCTAAATGATTCTTCCTCCATTCCTCTACTGCTGCTTGTGTAGTTCCTCCTCGAGAAGCAACTTTTTCAAACCATTCTTTAAATTCCAAAGAAGAATCTTCAATCAATCTCATTGCTCCCAAAAAGGTCTTTTTAATCATTCTTCTGGCTAATTCTTTCCTAAATCCTAAAGAAATCGCACTTTTGTAAAAAAGATGAAGAAGGTAATAAAGATACCCTGGTCCACTTCCTGAAATTGCCGTAACTTTATTTAACCAATTCTCCTCTATCTTCACTACATCTCCCACACAGGAAAAAATTTTACAGACTAATTCTAAATCTTTCTCTGAAGCCTTCATTCCTTTAGAGAGAAAGGAGATAGATAATCTTTTTTTTGCTGCTAAATTGGGCATCGCTCTTATAATTCTTGTATTTTCAAGATATTTTTGAAAGAACTTTGTTGAGACTCCGGCAGCAATACTTATAAGTAATTTATCCTTTAAATATTTTTTTGCCTCTTTTAAAAAAGAAGGGATATCCTGAGGTTTTATAGCCAGAATCAATATTTTTGCTTTCTCAACTGCTTCCAAAAGAGTTGGGCAGGCAGTTATATTTTTCCTTGAGGTTAATTTACTTTTATCTTTATCAAAGAAAAAAACCTGCCAGTTTTCTTCAGCTAACGCTTCTCCTATCGCTGCTCCCATATTTCCCCATCCTATAATAGTAATTTTTTTTCTCATAAAATGGAATTAAAATAACATAAAACTGGAGGAATGTCAATCAAGGTTAGCTAAACTTTTTATTATTTTCTCTGTAGTAAAAAATTTCACTCCCTTTTTTCTCCAGTGAGCAAATAAAGCCTCTTTCTCTTTTTCTGAAATTTCTTTAACTGCATCTTCTACAACAATCACCTCAAAATTTTCCTTAAGTAAATTATCCACAGCCTCCTTTACGCAAAATTCAGTCACCACTCCATATACATAAACTTTATCCGGAAATATTGCCTCCAGAAGAGGTAAAGTATTGGGGTTGCTGAAGACATTCAATACATTTTTTTCCAAAATTATTTGAGGGTATTTCTCTGCAAATTCCTGCAGTTTAGAAAATTCATAAACTTTCTTAAAAGAGATTACTTTATATTTATCCAGAAGAGACTCTTTAATTTTTTTATGTCCCTTGCTTCCTTTAATACAATGAGGAGCAAACTCTTTAAATTCAGGATCATCTTTACGATGAGTATCTTGAGTAGAAATTATAAGGATTTTTTTCTTTTTTGCTAAGTCAGTTAAAAGCTTTATATTATTTATAATTTTTTCCGAATCAGGAATATACAAAGCTCCTTTCTTATCTAAAAAATCAACCTGTGTATCCACATCAAAAAATATAATTTTTTCCTTAATTCTTTTCTTTATCTCTTTATTCAAAGAAAAAATTAACTGATTCAGTTTGGGGCTAATTTTTACCGGATACACAAAGGAGGAAGAGATATCTTTTAAAGGTGAGGGTAATGTTTTTATCTTTTTTGAAAAAATTTTTCTTTTTTCTTCTAAACTTTTCTCTGGTAGAATTCGCTTCCCTTCCTGCATTGCTTTAATAAGTAACCTTTTTCCTTCAATCCTTTCTTTTTCCAATCCTAAATAATCCTGCTTCATTTCCCCTTTTTTATCAAAAATTCTAAATATCTGTTTACGCCCTGGATAAGTAGTCTTTCCTTGGCTAAGTTTCATTGTAGGAATAAATTCTTTACCCTTCTCTTTTATCTCCACCAATTTATAAACCACATCGCTAAATGGTAAATCAGAAGAACATCCCATATTTGTTCCTACACCAAAAGCATCAATAGGAGCATTACTTTTAATTAACTCTTTTATCTTATATTCATCCAAATTACCAGAGGCAAAAATCATCACATCAATAAGTCCCTCTTTATCAAACAATTGACGTGCAAGGCGAGCATCTTCTTTAAGATTTCCACTATCCAGTCTTATCCCCAAAAGTTCAATCCCTCTTTTTTTCAAAAATTTTGCCACTTTTATAGCAGATTTTATTCCTTTTTTCACATCATAAGTATCTACAAGAAGAATACTTTTTGTAGGAAACTGATAGGAAAATTTTAAAAAACTATCTATTTCTCTTGAAAAACTCATCACATAAGAGTGAGCCATTGTTCCTACAACAGGTATTTTGTAAAGAAAACCTGCCAAAAGATTAGAGGTGCCATTTACTCCTACTATATAAGAATATTTAGCACAGGCAAGAGAGGCTTCAATCCCCTGTGTTCTTCTTAAAGAAAAATCAAAAACTTTTTTCCCCTGAGCAGAAAGAACAACTCGTGCTGCTTTAGTAGCTAAAGTAGTAGCCAAGTTTATTTTGTTCAAAGAGAAACTTTCTATAATTTGAGCTTCAATTAAATTTGCTGTAACTCTTAATATAGGTTCAGAAGCAAAAACTATCTCTGGTTCCTCAATTGCCCATACTGTGCCTTTAAAGTGAAAATTTTCCAAGTATTTAAGAAATTCTTTATCAAAAAGATTTAAATTACTTAAATATTCAATTTCTTGAGAAGAAAATCTAAAATTTTCTAAGAAATTTAAAACCTCATCTATTCCACAGGCAACATAAAAAGGACGGCTTGAGGAGCGGATAAAAAGATCGAAAGTGGCAACTGTAGTTGGTTTATATTTAAGATATACCTGAGCCATAGTAAGCCCATAAAGGTCAAAGGGAAGATTAATTTTCATTGAACACCTCCTCCGCTATTGATCTATTCAAAAAATAACTGCGATAGATTATTTTTCCTTCTTTAATAAATAAAAAAGTAGGTACACCGATAATGTTAAATTTTTCTTGTAAAACTCCACATTTATCAAGAATTATATTGTTTTGTATAAAATAATCTATTTTGTTTTCTTTTACGAATTTCTCTATTACTGGTCTCCTCTCCCCAATATCAATGAAAAAAAATTTGGCAGGATACAAAAAAAGATTTTCCTGGCTAAGTCTTTGCAAAGTTATTTTACAGAAATAACACCAACTTGACCAGAATATTAAAATAAGCTTAGGATGAGAAAATAATTCTTTAAGGGTGTATTTTTTTCCTTTTAAAGATATTAAATTACATGAGTCTTCTTCTGAAAATGAAAAAGAGGAAAATAAAACAAAAAGGAAGAGAAAAAAGATTTTTACAAAAGATATAAACCCCTTATTATAAAATACCCTCCTACTACACATATTAAAATTCCTAAACTTTTTTTGATTATTATAAGCCAAGTTCCTTTC
>CAZESF010000065.1:0-5764 GCA_964515205.1 uncultured Planctomycetia bacterium | reverse complement strand
AGATTAATTTTTCCTTTAAAAGAGAAACATTTTCAAAAAAGATATTTAAAGAATCTTGACAATCTTTTAATCTTTTTATATGAGTTATGAAACGTGAACCTTTCACAACAAAACGAAATTGAGGAGGAGTATTCTTATGCCAGCTGATAAATGTTTTTTTTGAGGGAAGGCGATAAAAGGTTACATTAAGTTCAACACAGTTGAAATGTTGAACGTAAAAAGAAAGCCATTTATTTTTGGCTAATTCCACAGGGTAAAAAACCTCCCTCCAGTGTTCATAATTATAACCACTTGTTCCTATATATATCTTGGTTTCTTTCATAAAATTTAGGGATTAATCTATTTAAAAATTAACTTTCTTCTGCTAACTTTCTCCACTTCTCAACATAAACTGCTTCAAAAAAATAACGTTGAGATAAAAGCACTCCTTTATCATAAGAACGAGAGATCCTTAAAACTTCTTTCCACGCTTTTTCAAAAATTCTCTCAATATTTTTTAACTTTTGAAAGATTAGAAAATAAAATGGAGGTCTCAACTTGAATTCTTTAAAAGTCTTTTTTCTTTTCTCTAAAGGTGAGATTCCTATAAACTCTTTATTTAAATAAATTACATCAAATACATAGACAAGAGGTTTGTTCTTAGATAAGGCGGCAAAAAGAGAAAGTATAAATCTTCCTCCTTTACAGACACATAACTTACTATCTAAAATTGTACCACAAGGTATTATCTTTTCTATAAAGGGAATTAAATATCTCAGTTTTTCCTTCCAGTTGAATATCTTTTCTAACCTTCTTCTCCAAAACTCAATTTCTCCATTTTCCTTCTTTATTATCTGCATTTTCCATCCGTCTAACTTTTTATCCCAAATCCAAACTTCCTCTAACTTCTCCCTAAAATAACGAATAGGTTGCATAAGCCACACTGGCTTCATATCTCTTTGCAAGCTTGAGTAAGAGAGCTTGCTGTTTGAGGAGGAAGAATAAAATAAAAAGAGCCCCTACCTTCATCGTCTTCAACTTTAAAAATAGTCTCAATTAAATAGGCATAATCTTCTTCTTTTTTATAGAAAGATAAAGTAATTTCCAAAATCTCATCAAAAGAACCACTTAAAAGAATAGGAAAGGAAGGAACAATTACTTTTTTAAGAAAGAGTCCTAAGGTACTTAAATAACTACAAATAGCAACACTTCCAATTTCTTTTATTAAAGAGATACCTGCCTCTGTAAAAACATAGGTTTTCTTTCCTGATAATATTTCCTTTGCTTTTGCGGAAAGATCAACTAATTTGAATGCTTCTTTTTCTTTAAGAAAAAAAACAACTTCCCCTTTAAGACCAGTAAGAATTTTAGAAGAAATAACCATCACATTTTCTCCCTCCAGTCTTGTTTTAGAAAGATTTTCACAAGTAATTATATCTACCACAGGAACTTCCAAATCAATTCTTCTTCCCAAAATTTCTGACAAAGCTGTTCCTCCGTGTCCAGCAGCCATATTTCCTAATTCTTTTAAAATATCTAATTCTGGTTGCATCCTCCCTCCTTTCTTTAAAAATATTTTCTTATAAAAATTTTATTTTTTAAATGTAATTTGTAAGCTCGCAATAAATAAATCTTTCCTGATGTAAACTAAAGCTTGCAAAAGGATATTTCCTCTCAATCTGACTCACTGCTTCTGAAATCTGCCAACCCATTTTAACCAACAACGCTATACAAATTAAAGGAGAGCGTCCTACACCATTCTGGCAATGAATAAAAATTCTTTCTCCCTTCTCCAGAAGAGGTAAAGCAAATTTAAAAAGTTTGTCTAAATCATCTTTTTGAGGGGCATAACCATCATCAATCTCTAAGTGCAAAAATTTCATTCCTAATTTATTAATTAACTCTTTATCATCACAGTATTCAGAACGCACATCAACAATAGCATTAATTCCTAAATTTTTAAGATATAGAAATTCATCTTGAAAAGGCGCTTTTCCCACAGCAATCTGTTCTGTAATCCAGGAAATTTTCATCTTGAAAGATATTCAGAGTCTTTAATTATAAATCTCCAAAGCCAATTACCTGCTTTTTTAGCGTAAGGTATATTTATTCTTTTCGTGGTTGAGATTTTATCTTTACTAATTTTTTCTCCTTTAACAATGAATAATTTATTTCCTTCTACCATATCTTCCTGATTAAGAGATTTATCTATACTTAATGCCTTACATAATTTTGCAGGACCATTAAGTAATTTTCTTCTGTCAAAATCTCCTGATTTATTTAGTCTTTTTAAAATAAACTCTACTCTCTCTATAGGTTCTAAAGCACGAATCAAAACTGCTCCTGCTCTTCCAGGTTCATGAGCAACAACATTTAAACAATAAGAGTTTATATAAACAGAATAAACATAAGAAAACCCTACCTTGCCAAATAAAGGATAAGTTCTTTTTGTCTTTCCAAAACGTGTAGCATGACAAGCATCATCATCTTTATCTGCATAAGCTTCAGTTTCTACAATCTTGCCAATAATTAATTGATGATTAATCTCTCTTACCAAATAATATCCTAAAAGTTTTGGAGCTACATTAGAAGGATGATCAGAGAAAAAACTTCTTTTTATTCTTTCCAGTCTCATTAATCTATATCGAATAAAAAATCAAAAAACCAGATAAAGAAGTTAAAAGACCTATTAAACGCAAAAAGGAGTCTTTCCTTGTCCATCTTTCAAGAAAAGAAAAAATTCTTTCTTTACTAAGAATAAGTATAACTAATCCTTTCAAAAAAAATAGTGCTCCTATGGTAAATATAACTTTCTTAAACTTACAATCCTCAGTTATAAGCATAAAAAGCACACCTATAATTATCGGTACTTCACCACCAAATATATAAACATTAATCCATTTTTTGCAGAAAAGAATAAATCTTTTTAAAAAAACAGGATAAAAGAAAAAAAATCCTCCTATACTTAAAAAAAATATACCTATGGATTTAGCAATTTCCAGCATCTTTCAATTTTACCTTAAAAAATACAAACAATACAAGAATTTTATAAACATATCTAACTTGGAGATTTCATGCCCGAGATAAATATTAACTACATCTTTAATTACATAATTTTAAAACTTTATCAGTCGTAGGCACTTTAACTGTTATTCCTTCTTGAAACATTTTTTTAAAAATATCTTTAAATATAAAATTCTCTTCTACCAGTTTATATTCATAATTTGTTTTCCGCTTATTTATAACTACCCAATAAATCACATTTTCCTTAATAACCTTTTTTAAAAGAACTGCACCCAAACTAAACTTATCCAATTTTTGGGAAGTAATCAAACAATTATTCTTGATAACAAATCTTCTCTCTACTTTATCTAACCAATCAAAGAATTCTTTCTCATCAAAACTAAATTTATCCATCACCTCTTTGATAAAATTTATTATACGAGAAAGATAAAGCAGGAAGAAAATATAATCCCGTGGTATATCTTTATCAAAATAGGCACAACTGCTGCGAAAATAAATAAAATCTTCTTCTTTTATCCCATAATTTTCTTTAAGTTCAGAGAATAACTCACTTTCTATTACCGGATAAAAAATACTGGGGCCTAAAAAAACATTCCTTTTACTTAAGTAAATTATATCTTTTAATACATCTTTGAATTTTTGCTGGGGCAATCCTATAATAAAATGCACATAAACAGGGATTTTCCTTTTACTTAGATATGAAGCAACATGAAAAATATCTCTTTTTTTCTCTTCTCTTTTAACCTTTCTTCTTAAATCTTTCTTTGTTGTAACTAAGGATAAATCCAAATGAGTAAGTCCACATTTTATAAGTTTTTCTAAAATATTTTTGCTGAAACTACCCATTACTCCATTCATAAAAGAGATACGAATTTTTTTGCCTTTTTTAATGAAGTTTTCCAATAAAAGATCTAAAAGTTTCTCAAATTCTGGATGAAGATTTATATTGTCATCCTCAAAATTAAAATGCCTTATCCCTAATCTGTAAGCTTCCTTTATCTCAGAAAGAATATTTTCTACTTTTCTTTTTCTAAAAGGTGTCTTTATAGCACAGAATTTACATCTGAATATACAACCCCTTGAGGCAATCAAAGATGCAAAGACTTTACCTTTAAATTTGTAGGCAGCGCAGTTAATTAAAGAGCGGTCTGGATTGGGCAACTCATCCAAGTTAGAAATTAAAGCAACCTCTCCCAGATGTATTCCTTTCTTTGTCCTGTAACATAAACCTTCTATATTCTTTAAACTTTTGTCTATATTTTTGCAAAATTTTAAAAAAGAAAATTCTGCCTCCCCTCTTATAACAAAATCTATATTCTTATCTTTTAACACTAAAGAAGGTGCATGCGTGGGGAAGTGTCCTCCTACAACTACAATTATTCTTTTATCAATCTTTTTTATTAAATTAGCTAAAAAAGAGGTGGTATCAAAATAACAGGAAAAATTTGAAGAGATTCCTATAATCTGAGGGTTTTCTTTTTTTATAATTTCCTCTATTTTCTCCCATTCCATTCCAAAGTGATAAAAATTATCAAAAAGTTTAAAAGGGGAGAGGTTGGGATGATAATATCTTTTTAAATAAGAAAATTGAGGAGGAATCTTTAAAGTTATCTTTTTTTTCTCTTCTAAAGCATTTAAGATTTTTACCTTAAATCCTTCTTTTTTCAAAACGGTTCCTAAATAAAGAAGACCGAGAGGATAATTTCTTGGAAAGGTAAAATAAAAATCACGTATGGGAGGCTGAACTAAAATGATTTTCTTCATAAAATTTTTTTAAGCTTGGCAATATAGAAACCCTCCATAAAATCATTGGGAAGAATACGCAGACTTAGTTTCAATGAGGAAGAAAATTTTTTGCCTTTCCATTTTATCAGTCCTGGTTTTATGTTCTTAATAGGAAGAGAGGCAGGAATAATTTCCAGTTTATCCTTAAATTTATTCAAGGCCCAGTTTATTATCTCCTCATTTTCTTCAGGAGAAAAGGTGCAGGTAGAATATACTAGAGTCCCTCCTTCCTTAAGTGATTTAATCGCAGAAGCCAAAAGTTTTTTTTGTTTATGTGCCATCTCTTTTACCTTTCTTTCCTTCCAGTATTTGAAACTGCGCACATTATCAACCCAGAATCGTGCCTCAGATGAGCAGGGAGCATCTAAAAGTACCTTATCAAAATATTCAGGATATTTTTTAAAAATCCTTATCCCATCCATAAGTATTGTTTTAACTGTATCAGCAGCCTGGATTTTTAAATTAGCCAGAAGTTTATAGAATCTGGTTCTTATTTTCTCCACCGCAATTATCTCTGCCTCACCTCCAACTAAGGAAAAGATCTGTGTAGTTTTTGCTCCCGGAGCAGCACACAGATCTAAAATTTTCTCATCTTTTTTGGGCCCTAAAATAAGAGGAGGAATCATACTGGATACATTCTGTAAATAAACTAAACCTTCCTGATAAATAAAAGAAGCCTGGAATTTTCTTAAATCTGATTCTAATATAAAACTACCTTCAGGCCATTTGAGTTCTTTAAATTTTATCCTTTCTTTAATCAATGCTTTCCTTAAAGAAGCTAAATCAGTTTTTTTATAATTTATCCTGAAAGAATGTTTTTTGCGGAAAAGAAATGTGCGGCATATCTGAGGATATTCTTGAGGATAAATCTTTTTTAATTTAGCCAAAAATTCCTTAGGAAGAAGATAGATTCTCTTCTCCATTAAATCTCTATAAATGGAGAGGATTTAAAAAAGTATCTTGAGCCTAAATGAAA
>CAZESF010000064.1:0-5831 GCA_964515205.1 uncultured Planctomycetia bacterium | reverse complement strand
TTTTTCCCTCAGCTCCTTTAAAACCTTCAGAAAGCAAATCTAACAAATCCCATCCCACACAATTGTGGTTCCACATTCCGTTTACAATGAGTGTACCACTTTCTGTAGTAATATCATAAATAACTTTATCAAGTATATTTACTACTTTATTGTTTAAAACAGTATGCCATGAGTCTCTTGTTTCATCATGCCATGCTTTTCGAGAAAGTTTAGTTTTCCTATATATCTCGGAAGGAAGATTTTCTTTTATTTTTCTAAAAGAAATTCCATACAGAGGATAATTTTGGATTATTTTTCTGTTTTTATAAAAACGGACTGTTCCTTCTCCCTCAATAGCTCTATCTCTGGGAGTAAAACCCAATAAAGACAAAATAATATAAAGTTGCTCAAGCATTGTTCTTGAAGAAATTCGTAAGGAAATTGTAGTCTTGGAAGTTTCAATTGAACCATCTCCGTCTATTAATCCTGAAATCATTCCTTTCACAAATTTTTTGTTGTAAAGAAGGCTATCTATAGGAAGGGTTTTATTTCTGGCACCCGTTTTTATCTTAAATACTTCCCGAAAGAGAAACCTTAAAAATGGATTTTTTATCTGAAGCTCATAGCTACTACCTTCTCTTTTTGTAATATATCCTGAAATTTTATTATCCAACAATCCTTTATTTGCTTTCAAAAGAAGTTTTTTGTTTTTACTAACAAGAGATATGGTTCTGGGACTTTTTCGGTTATAAGAAAGATAACCTTCTGCAAGGGTAAGTCCCACAAAATATCCAAATTTTTCTGTAAGTTTTATTTTTCTGGAAATAACCAATCCACCACTTGTATGTAAAATACCATTTTTATCTTCATTTAAAGAAACTTCCTCTATAGGAATTCCATTAAAATAAACTTTTCTATCTTGCCATTTATTCTTTTTTTCCTTTATTTCTCTAAGCAAATCTATTTCTTTAATATAAAAAAGTTTTTCTTTTTTAAGCAATCTGCTTAAATCTACAGTAAACAGTTTATCTTCTTCTGTTATTCTTGAGGCAATTTTCTCATCTTTTTCTGTAATCATTGGGTGATTATCTGTTACAATTACACTTCTACCTCCTCTATTTTTAATAAATCTCATCTCTCTATTTTTCTTTTTTCTTATTATTCTTTTAACTTTTACCCAGCCTTTCCTATCAAGAACATAAATATCGTCTGGGTATTTAGCAAATGCTTTTTCTTTTTCGTTGAGTAATTCTTCATTGTTTTCTATTAAATCATAAAGCTTTTCAAAAGAAATTAGTTTTATGATTCCATTTATTTTAGCAATTATAACTTCCTTTCCGTAATAGGTATAAACTGAAAGTAGCCCTAAGTCATGAATATGAAAATCACCATTTTCATGCGCTTCTTTTACTCTTTGAGGATATAATTTATTAAGCCAATAAGTTTTTGTTATCTCTTGAGAAATATAATTGTTAAGTCCTTGGAGAGAAAAACTCATATTGCTGTTTTCTTTTACCTTCCAATCACTTTTTGTAAGATAACTATCAATTAAGTCTATATTAAATTTAGAAGAGATCTCTCTTATCATCCTGTGCTGGTCACGATAAAGAATATAAGCTTTAGCAGTTTTTTTGTAAGGAGAACTCAAAAGTACTTCCTCAACTATATCCTGAATTTCTTCAACAGTAGGGATTCTGTTTTTGACAATCTGAGAAGCTATATTTAAAACTTTTATTGTAAGTTTTAAAGCTTCCTTATAAGAGAATTCTCCAGTTGCTTTTCCTGCCTTAGCAATAGCGTTTGTTATTTTGGAAGCATCAAATTTTTTTATACTGCCGTCTCTTTTTATTATTTTTTCAAACATAGCATTTAAAATAAAAAACCCCGCCCTTTCAAAAGAAAGGACGGGGCTGCACCCTGATTTCCTTTGCCCTCCTTTTCTGGCTTTGTCCGCGCAAAACCAGAAAAATTTCCTTGCAGCAGGTCTTCTGGCTCTGGGATCATTCTACTCGGCGCGCCTTCCCATCCCACCCTTTCCTATAGAAATGGTGAGACAGTGGCACTTCATCCCGCCCTTTATATTCAACTCTTATTTTAATTTGCCAGTTTCTGAAAATTCTTGAAAAAGCGCATCAGTTCTTCTGAATTTATGCCCAGAAAGGGCGGAAAATAGCGCCTTTCGTCCCCCATCACAGCACCGGGAGTGCTGCCGATTTTCACGGCATTCCCTTTTAAGCTCAAAATGAGCACTGCAAGGCAATTTTTAAAAGAGCAATTTAATTATATAACACAATATTTTGTGTTGTCAAGTCCTTTTTCTTCTATATATTGAGACTGCATCATAATTGCAAATCCGAGGTGTAATAAAGTCTGGTAAGCAGAATTAGGATTTTGGATAAAGGGGGCACTTTGTATTCTTTTCAGGGCAGTATTTTAAAACTTTACATTTAGGACCGGCAAAGTTAAATACTTCCGGAAGCACTTTCCTGCATTCTTTAAGTATAAGATTAGCTAAATTTCTTATTTCCCATTGAGCACGAAGGCACAGTCTTTCTGAGAAAAAGTGTAGAAGCTGGCGTGCATTCATAGTAACTACTATTTTTGTCTCTGTTGCCTGAGGAAGCAAAAATCTTATATCTTGATTTATCTCCTCTTTGGTTAATTTTTTATCTTTAGCTAATATTTCTTTAAGAAGCTTGTATTGTTCTCTTAGATACTCTATGGTTTGAAAAAAAATTTTTTTTGCCTCTTTATTTTTCTCTATTAAAGGAGGAACAATAATCTTAAAATCTTCTAAATCTACATAACGCTGACTTTGTTGAGAATAAGAAGCAATGCGGTGTCTAACAAGCTGATGTGTACATACACGAGAAATTCCTTCAATTAGAAATGTGAAACTGACATGTTCTAAAGGTGAGAGATGTCTTTTCTCTATTAGGTGAGCAATAAATCTTTTTATCTTTTCTTTGTCTATTTTACTTTTGTAAATTTTATAACTACTTCCTTTAGAGTAACATTGACGCGCAGCAGAATAAATAATTTTTTCAGCTTTTTTAGAATAAGTAAGAAGTTTTACTTTTATCATTCACTGAATTTTTTGCGGTATTCTTGAGCTAATTTACACATTCTTTTAAAAGATGTAACCACCTCTGGCCAGTCTCGCGTTTTTAATCCACAATCAGGATTAAGCCAGATATTTTCTTTACCAAAAATATTAATCGCTCTATCTAAAATCTTCTTTGCTTCCTTTAAATTAAGAGGAATTTTTGAGTGGATATCCCAGATGCCCGGACCAATACCTCTTTTAAAATTTACTCTTCTGAAGGCATCTAAAATTTTACCTTTGTCTCTTGCTGTTTCAATACTGATAACATCGAAATTCATCTTTTTAATCCAGAAAATTATATCCTCAAATTCAGAATAACACATATGTGTGTGAATCTGAATGTGGGGAGAAAATTGAGTGGTCAAATTGAAGGCAGAAACCGCTCCTTTAAAGTAATCCTTTCTTTTTTTCTTTTTGAGAGGAGAGAATTCCTTTATTGCTGGTTCATCTATCTGGATAATTTTTATACCTTTTTTTATTAAATCTTTCGCTTCTTTGTTTAAAGCGATGGCTAAATCTTTAGCAAGTTGAGGAAAAGAAAAATCAGTGATATTATAACTCCAGGCGATTATTGTAACTGGACCGGTAAGGATTCCTTTTACCGGCTTGGAAGCAAGAGTCTGAGCAAAAATAATTTCTTTAGTAAAAAATTTCTTCCGTCTTATTTTTTTATAAATTATAGGAGGTCTGTATACTCTTGTCCCGTAAGAGATTATCCAGCCTCTTTTTGTAGTAAGAAATCCTTCCAAATTTTTGGCAAAATACTCTACCATATCTGTACGCTCAAATTCTCCATGGACAAAGACATCCAATTCAGCCTTCTCTTCAAAATCTATAAGATTTTTTATTTTCTCTTTTATATAACTTTCGTATTCCTCTTTACTCATCTTTTGATTATAGAACTGACTTCTTTTTTTTCTCAATTCTTTATCCTGAGGGAAACTCCCGATAGCGGTTATAGGAAATAAAGGTAAATTCAATACTTTTTGCTGAATCTTTTTTCTTTTCTCAAACTCTTTTTCTGAGTAAGATTTTACTTTAAAAAAATAAGAACTTTTCTTCTTTGCTTTTTTTAAACTACACCATTTTTGTGCTTCTTCTTTTTTCCCTTCTTTAAAATCCTTTATAAGTTTTAACTCATACAATCTTTCTTTGGCAAAACTTAATCTTTCTTTTATAGATTCAGGAAATTCCTCCTTTTCTATACTAAAAGGAAGATGGTATAGAGGGCAGCTGTTGGAGATAATAATATTTTCTTCCTTTAGATGAGCATATCTTTTTATCTTTTCTATCAGCTTTACCTTCTCTAAAATATTTGAACGACGCACACTTTTTCCATCAACTATCCCACAGATTAGTTTTTTCTCTTGAGGAAAACCTATCTTTTTAAGTTTTTCTAAATTCTCTTCACTCGATATAAAGTCTAATCCTATCGCAGAAAAATCAAGTTTACAAATCTCTTTTAAGAAATCAACACTTTCATAGTAAGTGATAAGATTGATTTTAGGAATATCATTTTTAAAAAGACGTTTATACCCAGAAATTACCATTCTTTTTTCTTTATCTGTTAAATCCAAAACTAAGGCTGGTTCCTCAAGATGAATAACCTCTGCTTTATGTTTTAATAATTTAAATAACTCTTTGTAAGCTTCTATAAGAGAGAAAAATAAACTTTCGTCTTCTTTATCACTTAATTTGAAAAATGTATAGGGGCCAAATAGAAAAACGATCTTGCTAAAAGAAGAAAATCTATCAAGATAATAAAAAGGTTTTCTCCATCCTAATTTAAATTTTGTATTTTTTTTAAGTTGAGGGACAAGATAATGGTAATTGGTATTGAAAAACTTTTTTAATCTTAAAGCTTTCTTTCCACGTGCGTAACTATAATAATCTTTAAGATTTCTGAAGCGATAGACAGAAAAAATTAATGCTGTGTCAAATATATTATCATAATAGGTAAATTCTGCTAAAGGAAAATAATCTATAAATGATTTATACAAAGAGAGTCTTTTTCCTTCTAATTTATCCAGCTCTTTTTTTAACTGGTCTTCTCCAATTTCCTCTTTCCAGAACTTTTCTATAAGGATCTTAAATTCTCTATTCTCTCCCAAACGAGGGAATCCATAGACATACGTTTGCATTTGACTATTCAGAAAATTCCAATTTAGCCTTAAGCTTTAACAAAAATTCGTATCCTCCAATTAATACAGCAGTATATAAAATTGTAGAAATTAATGTATTGCGGAAAAAAGGTAAAGCTGCTATATAACACTGCATTAAACCTTGCCAGTTTTGAGGATACCAACCCATAAGCCATACACCAAAATTGGTGATTAAAAAGAAAAGAACTGAAGAAAGGAAAGAGAAAAGAAGAGAATTTAAAAAGGAATATTTTTTCCTTAAAAGAACTCCCAGAAAATAGATGAATACAATTGTTATCCAGCAAAACAAAGATACATCAGAAACTCCCAAAATAAGGTCAGAAATAATATAAATAGATAAGGGGATAAGGAAAGAAAATCTTTTTTTAAAATATATTCCACTGAATAAAGCTACAGCAATTAAAGGGGTAAAATTAGGAAGATGAGGAATAATTCTTGTTATAATAACAAAAATAATTAAAAGTAATATTGCAAACATAGATAATATTCTACTGATTTTTTTTTTCTTGTCAAATTAGTTTTTTGTGACGATTGCGTCGGCAAAATTGATCTACTTTTAATTCCATTTTAACTCCTCAAAGAAC
>CAZESF010000063.1:0-5926 GCA_964515205.1 uncultured Planctomycetia bacterium | reverse complement strand
AGTATCCAGATATTTTTGTTCTTTTAGGGGTAATTTTTAATTTTTTTGTTTTGGTAAGAAATTATTATGAAAAAATATTATTCCACCGTAGTTAAGACAAGTTATATTGCTTTAGGAATAAATCTTTTTCTTTCTTTGCTTAAGGTAGGAATAGGAATTATTTCTAACAGTATTGCCATTATTTGTGATGCTTTACATAGTTTTGCGGATTTAGGTACAACTTTGGCAATAATTGTAAGTATAAAAATAAGTAAAAAACCTCCCGATAAAGAGCATCCTTTTGGTCATGGAAGAATAGAAGATATTTCCTCTCTTTTAATCGCTCTTTTTATCTTTGTTTCCGGAATCTATTTCTTGATTGAATCAATAAAAAGGTTATTTTTACCTCTCTCGGTTCACATTACTTATTTATTTGTGGTTATTATTTTTTTGAGTGCTTTTGCTAAATTATTTTTGGGAAAGTTTACTTTAAAACGAGCACGCAAGGTAGATTCTCTTATTTTAGAAAGTGATGCTTTCCATCATTATTCTGATTTTGGAACCAGTTTAGCAGTAGGGGTGGGATTGATTTTGGTAAGAAGAGGTATTCTTTTTGTTGATGCTTTCTTAGGATTAGCAATTTCTGGCTTGATTATTCTCTGGTCAGTTAGAATTTTAAGAAAAACTATAGATGAATTGCTGGGTAAACCTGCTCCTTCCTATATATATAATCAGATTAAAGAGGCAATTAAGCACTATCCTAAAGTTAAAGGATTTCATGATTTAGAGGTTCACTCTTATGGAAGAAATAAAATTGTCTCTTTACATATAGAATTAGATAAGGATTTAAGTTTAGAAGAAGCACATACTATTGTGGATAGTCTAGAGAAAGAGTTGGCTTTAAAAGACTATTTAAAGAAGGTTGTGATTCATGCTGATTTAGCAGGAGAGGAGGTTACTCACAAAGAAGAAGTAGCTCATCTCATAAAAAGATTGACAAAGTTTATAAAACCCGTAAAGGGTTTTCATCGGGTAAAAGTGTTTAATATAGAAAAAGAAAGAATCCTTAATTTTCATCTTCAGCTAGATAAAAATATTTCCTTAGAGGAAGCTCACAAAATTACTCATAAAATGATAGATACACTGAAGAAAAAGTTTGGTTTTTCTCAAGTTAATATTCATATTGAGCCTTTTAAACCAGAAGGAGGTGAAAGATGCAGTTAAAGTTAGAAGTGGTAGAGGTGGAGAAGCCTCAAAATTTAAATATTATTTTGGGACAAGCTCATTTTATAAAAACAGTAGAAGATTTATATGAAACATTAACTGAAGCCTCACCGACAATAAAGTTTGGCATTGCTTTTTGTGAATCTTCAGGAAAAGCATTGATAAGAAGTGATGGGAATGATGAAGAATTAGAAGAGATTGCGATAAAGAATGCTTTAAAAATTGGGTGTGGGCATCTATTTGTGATTGTTTTAAAAAACGCTTATCCTATAAATGTATTAAATCGCATAAAGAGAATTTCTGAAGTTTGTACAATTTTTTGTGCTACCGCAAACCCTTTGAAGGTAATTGTTGCCTCTTGTGAGGAGGGAAAAGGAATTTTGGGAGTAATTGATGGAGTTTCTCCGAAAGGTAGAGAGAAAAAGAAAGATATTAAAGAGAGGAAGGAATTTTTAAGAAAAATCGGATATAAAAGATAATTATGGATAAAAGAAAGAAAAAATTTTTAAGAAAGGAACTTTCTTGGATTTTTTTAAAAATTTTTACTTTTTTATGTGATAAATGTTCCCTTTCTTTACTATATGGTATAGGAGCTTTTTTAGGAAGGATAGCTTATATGGTTGTGTTGCCTCATAAAAAGGTGGCTTTAGAGAGTTTAAGTATCGCTTTTCCTGATTTTTCTTTTAAAAAAAGAAAAAAAATTGCTAAGGAATTTTTTATTTTTATGGTTCAAAGCTTTTTTGAGCTAATCTATTTTTTAAAAAAACCACACCTTTTAGAGGAAAAAGTAAAAATTGAAGGAGAAAGTTTTTTAAAAAAAGCTTTAGGTAAAAATAAAGGGGTAATTCTTCTAACCGCTCATCTGGGAAATTTTCCTTTAATAAGTTTAGTTCTGGCAAAAAAGGGTTATAGAATCAATGTTGTTGCCCGACCGATGCGAGATGAGAAAATAGATATTTTTGTAAATAATTTAAGGAATAAAGCAGGGATAAAAACTATTCTTTCTTATCCTCGCAAAGAATGTGTGGAGAGTATTTTGCGTGCATTAAGAAATAATGAGATTGTGATGATTCAGATGGATCAGAATTTTGGCACAGGGGGGGTTTGGGTAAAGTTTTTTAATAAATTAGCTGCCACCCCTATAGGTCCGATTATTTTTGCTTTAAGAACTAAAGCAGCAATTGTTCCTGCTTATATAAAAAAAGATGAGGATAAATATTTAATTAGATTCTTGCCGGAGGAACCCTTAGATTATTTTCCTAATCGTGAGGAGATGGTTTTAAAAAATGCTGCTAAATTTACCCAGATGATTGAGTCCTGGATTAGGGAGAATCCTTCCTATTGGAGCTGGAATCATCGGCGATGGAAATCACGTCCTTCAGAAAGTGTTTTGCGTGCAAAATTTAAAGTGCAAAAGGATTAATGTCCAATTTTCAGATTTTGGCTGGATATCTCTTCTTTGTGGTAATAATATTTTCTATCTTTACACCTTTTCTTTTTAAAATTAAGGGTAAATTCTTTAAAATTCTTTACTTTTTTCTAATTATTTTTTCTTTACTTTTTTTCATTAAACTAAAATTTTATACAAAAACAACAATCAATTGTTTTCATTGTCCTTTATATTCTCTCTGTTTTGAGAAACCTTTATGGTTGAATAAGCTGAGATTTGATTTTTTTTATTTTCTTTATCAATATACATTGATGGCTTTATCTTCCTTTGTCTTAGGGACTATTTTTTCTGGTTTTTTTGTTATTTTCTATCGCCGTTTCCCCTCAAGTATTTTAGGAGCAATAATAGGAGGGATAGTCTTTCCTTTTTCTGTTTGTGGTATTTTTCCTTTAGTAAAAGGGATGCTTGCTGAGAAAGAGATAAAGTCAGAGGTTCCTTTTTTATTTCTTTTTATTACTCCTTTATTAAGCCCCCTTATTATCTTTCTTTCTTTATCTCTTTTGGGAGTAAAATACCTTCTTTTGCGTATCTTGGGGACACTTCTTTTAGCAATTGTGGGAGCGTTTATTTTAAGTAGAATGAAAGAAGTTAGAAAAATAAGAAAGAATTTATATAAAGAAGTATTTTTGAAAGATTTACTTTATGAGAAAAAGGGAGGTTTTTATTTTTTTGAGTATGGCTTTTATCTTTTCAGGAGTCTTTTAAGATACATATTTATAGGAATTCTTTTGGGAACGACTTTACTTACCTTTCTTTCTCCTCAATTCATTGCGTTTATAGGGTTCTCTTTAAAAGGACTCTTTTTAACTGTTTTAATTGCCTTTCCTCTGCATTTATGTAATGGACAGGATATAGTTCTTTTAAGGCCACTAAAAGAATTGGGTTTGCCTCTTGCACATCAGTTAGGTTTCAGTTTTGCCGGAAGTGGAATATGTCTGAGTGTAATTCCTCTTTATTATGCTGTTTTAGAAAAAAGATTGGCTTTCTTTATCACTATTTATTATTTTATTTCTTCCTTGGTTATCAGCTATCTTTTGGGAAATTTTTTATACTTAATTTGATAGTAAGATTGAAACTGGTAAGTTGACAAATCAAACATTGCTTATTTTGTTGTATTGAGGTAGAGTTTAAGAGATAAAAAATAGATGCTTTACAGTCTTGTTATTCTGATAATTTTCAATCCTGTTAACATCCCTTAATTTGGATAATATTTTAATTTGATTTTTAACTCAATGCGTATAAGGTTGTCTCTTTTCTAAAAAGGCGAAAAATAAAATTTCATTTTCTAAATCTTCCTCATCAAAAACAGTAATTTTGTCTAACTCTTCAGAGGAAAGAGTCGTCTCTATTTCTAAAATAGAAAATTCTTTATCCCAAGATTTCTTTGCCTGCCAGAAGAAAAATATACATAAAAAAACAGCTGTCCCCACTAAACTCAAACGAGCAAGAAAGATAGATTTTTTTCTGATTCTATCAAAAATTCTTATTCTTTCTGAGGAGGCTTTAACTTTAGATAGAATATCTCTGATTAACTTTTCCTTTTCTTCTTCAGAAATTGAAACCTTTTCTTTTTTAAAGGAAAGAAGGAATTTTTCTATTTCCTTAAATCGCGCCAAACATTTCTTACAACTTTCAAGGTGCTTTTTATAATAGGCCAATTTTTCTTCATCTGCTTCTTTGTAAAAAAACAAAATTAAATCTTTCTTACTTAAACACATTTTACCAGCCTTCTTAAATTCTCTACTGCTCGGGCAAGATGTGTCTTTACGCTACTTTCTGAACAGCCCAAAATTTGACTTATTTTGCAAATTTTAAAATGATGATAATGTTTTAAAATAAACACTTTTTTTTGTTGAGAAGAAAGTTTCTCTACTGCCTTTTTTAAAATCCTTTCTTTATCTTTTCTTTCAACATCATTAATTGTATCGCTATTTTTGATGTATTTCTCTTTCAACTCAGAAAAACTCTTTCTTTTTCTTAAATAATCGATGGAAGCATTCACCGTTATTCTATAAATCCAACTGGTAACTTTAGCTCTTTTTTTAAACTTTTTTAATCCTTTATAAATTTTAAAAGAAACCTCTTGGAATATATCTTTTGCATCTTCTAAATTATGTGTAAAACTATAAGCTAAATTAATCACATCTTCGCAGATTAAACTTAGAATTTGCGCAAAACTTTTTTTATTGTTATCTTGAAGAAACTCATCTACTAATCTTTCTAATAATCTTTCTTTTTCCACACCAATTTATTATACACATTTTAATAATTATTTTCCAAACTTATGAGGTGAAATTTCTCTTTTTGGTAATCTGTTCCATTCTTTGTGTAACCTCTTTCTCCAACCCCAATGTCTTTTTGTATCTCTTAATCTTTTCATTATTTTCTCATACCTTTGAGGGCTTTTATTTTTTAATTCTTCTAAGTGTCTTTTAAGTCTTTTCCAACGTCTTTTTAAAATCTTTCTGCATTTTTCTGGGTTCTCTTTACATAGTTTTTCAAACCTCTTTCTTCTTAAAGCTCGCCTTCTTCTCATCAATTCTTTGAATTTTTCTGGATTCTTTCTGCGTATTCTTTCTAATCTCTCTCTTATCCTTTCTTTTGCTTTTTTCATTATTTCCCTGAACTTTTCTGGATCCTCTTTTTTCAACTTCTTTAAAAATTTTTTCTGTTTTTCCAATTTTTTCTTTAAAACTTTCTGGAACTTCTCTTGATATTTCTTTCTCAAAGAGATTATCTTTTCTTTCTCTTCTGGAGATAAAGTTTCAAAAATTAACTCATCAGTTATTTTTTGACTCATCTCAGTATTTAAATTTTTAGAGGAAGCATAAATATTTTGAAAAAAATAGCTACTTCCTATAAGGATAAGCCCCAACAACACAAATGATAACTTTCTCATTTTTCCTCCTTTCTTCCACTTATTTAGACGAGAGAAATTCACAAAAAGTTTACTTAAAGAAAAACTTGCCAGTTTAACCTTGTAGGTTGAACTGGTAAGTATAGAAATAATTTGTATAAACAAACTAATTCTTAAAAACCTTCAATCTACGGAATTGGTTGGAGAGTGTAGAAATAGTTTTGAGAAAACTATTCCAATATTCTTAAGAATTTAGAATGCTTAAATCTTTTTCTGAAGGCTGCACAAAAGAAATTCAATATTTTTTGTGCAAAAATTTTGCAGAATGAAGGTAGAGTAGTAGCAGACTATGAAGCAAGAGATTATTTTGGAATATTGTAATTTACTTTCCTTTTATCTTTGTCTTCTTTCAATAC
>CAZESF010000062.1:0-6027 GCA_964515205.1 uncultured Planctomycetia bacterium | reverse complement strand
AAACCGGGATTTGAAGAGGTATGAAAATGAAACGCATACTTTTTAACTCCAGAACTCCTGAATGGGCTTTCCTGTCCAATTTTTACCGTGCTTCCTTTGAGCTTGGTGGGGAAAAATATCCCACGGTTAAACATTACTACCAGAGCAGGAAAACCCTCAACCCTCACTATGCGGAAAAAAATCATCAGTGCTCCAACACCGCCCTTGTAAGAAAGCTGGGCAGAAAGTGTCCATTGAGACCCGACTGGGAGAAAATAAAAGTACAGGTGATGGAAGAGGCAGTTAGAGCAAAGTTCACCCAGAATCCGCACTTAAAAGAGAAACTTCTTGCCACGGGAGATGCGGAACTCGTGGAGCTCTCTCCATGGGACAGATTCTGGGGTGTGGACAGAAACGGCAGGGGGCAGAATCAGCTTGGAAAAATCCTGATGAAGATAAGAGAAGAACTGCGTGAAAGGAGGGGAAAATGATAACACTTGAAAAGTACAGAAAACAGCTTTCTGAGTTTTATGAGTACCTTCTTGATAAGTTTTTCAAAAAAGAACTTCTTATCCCTGATCAGCTCACACTTTCAGCAATTGGAGCGAGAATATGTTACAGCACAGCTCCGGATTTTGCCGAACTTCTCAGAGACCCGAGAATCAGCAAGGAGACTGAAAAATTTGCGTTTCTGAAAAGACTCTATGAAGCAAAACACGATTCGGTGTTCGCTCATTCTCCCATTCTTTTTGCAGAAAAGGACAGGTTTCAGAAGTTCAACGTCTTCAAGCTCTGGCAGTTTTATGAGTCCAGTGTAACTCACTTCTGTGCCAGTGCCAGACACCTCGTTGAAGCAATGCGTTACAGAAACCTCGATTTTGACACCCTGGCAACATCTGTAAAAAAACAGACTCCCTTTTCCCTGAAATACACATCGGAAAGAGAGGGGAGCAGAGAAATCATCGTAATAAGACTTCCAGAAACAAAACCATGGTGGTGGACTTCTGTTATTGCCTTCGGTGTCAGCAGAGTCATGACACATCAATTCGTAAGACACACATGGCTGAATTTTTCCCAGAGAAGTCATAGATACACTCCTGTTGATGGATACGCCTTTCCCGAAACAATAACCCGAAAACCTTTTCTGAAAGAGATCTCAGAGGAAGTAATTGAGTTTTTCAAAAAACTGAAAGAAAAAAATTCCCGAAGACGTGAAAAAGGAAAATCTCAGATATTTTTACCCCCGTGGTGTGCAGACAACAATAATGGCCTCAGGTTCTCATTTTGTCTGGGAACACTTCATCAGTGTTAGAAAACATCCAAAAGCACAGCTTGAAATTAGAAAATTTGCAGAAATTGTTGAGAAACAACTCTTTACCTTTCAGTCCGGGGAAGCATTTTGATAGCCGTTCCAAACTTATTCAAAGTCTCTTTTCAACTTATCTGCACAAGAGAGAAAGCAGGAAAATTTCTTTTCTTTTTATTTTGGAATAAACAACAAAACTATTCATAACTGCTCGATAAGAAAAAAACTTCTTGAAAAATGGACTTGACTTTTTGCTTTTCTTTGCTATATATTATTATGTGATGTTAAACGATGATAAACTTTGGCAGGCTCAAAAGGAGTTAAAACTATGATGGAAGGTTTCTCTGAAATAATGACACTTGAGGAGACCGCAAAATATTTAAAAATAGGAAAATCTATTCTTTATAAAATGGCAAGGGAAGGCAAAATCCCTGCCGTGGAGATCAAGTCTAAAAACACGAAAAGCAGGGATGTGTCTTATATTCAGAAACTTTCAGAACATAATAGCTCAAAAGAAGTTTTTACTCATGTCAGCACAAAAGATCTTTCTGTAATAAAAAACTCACTTGACAGCCTTTTAGCAGGGGATGAGACATGAATAAAAGAATAAAAGATAGTGGTCGTATAGAAGGATGTATATACGAACAGTTCGTATATTTCTCCAAATCAGGAGTATATCCGAATAGTTCAGGTATGAATAAGGTATGCGACATTGTGCAGGAGGTTCCATAGATGATAAAGCTAGAATATAATGGAAAAAAGTCAGAAAGAGATATTCTGAATAAACCAATTAAAGGATATACTTTAAAGGAAATAAGATCTTATGGTAATTCAAGATTAGATGGATGGAAAAATATGTTAATATTTGGGGACAATTTTATTGCACTGAAGTTATTACTTAATAATCCTCAGATTAAAGGAAAAGTGCGACTGATATATATAGATCCACCGTTCTCTACAAATCAAGTATTTAAAGCAGGAAACAATAGAACAGCAACCATTAGCAGAAGTGAGGATGATTTGATTGCTTATAAAGATACTTTAAGTGGTGCTGAATATTTGGAATTTCTTAGAGAACGATTGATTTTATTAAAAGAAATACTTGCGGATGATGGATCAATTTATCTTCATATTGATTGCAAAATAGGGCATTATGTAAAAATAATAATGGATGAAATTTTTGGTCCTGAAAGATTTATAAATGACATTACAAGGATTAAATGTAATCCAAAAAATTTTGAAAGGAAAGCCTACGGAAATATTAAAGATATGATATTGTTTTATTCCAAAACCTCTAAATATGTTTGGAATGATCCGAGGGAGGAACTTACTGAAGAAGACATAAAGAGACTTTTTCCTAAAATTGATAGTAATGGAAGAAGGTATACCACAACTCCACTTCATGCTCCCGGAGAAACAAAAAATGGGCCTACAGGGCAACCTTGGAGAGGAATAAAGCCACCAAAAGGAAGGCATTGGAGATATCCTCCAGAAGAGTTAGAACGACTAGATAAAATGGGATTAATTGAGTGGTCATCAACAGGGAATCCACGTAAAAAAATTTATGCAGATGAGGTGTTAGCAAAAGGGAAAAAAAGACAGGATGTATGGGAATTCAAAGATTCTCCATACCCTACATATCCAACAGAAAAAAATTTGGAGATGCTTAAAACAATAATCGAAGCATCATCAAAACCAGACGACATAGTATTAGATTGTTTTGTCGGCTCTGGAACTACCTTAATAGCCGCAGAGGAAACTGGACGTAGATGGATAGGGATAGATAATTCTAAAATAGCTATTGAAACGTGTCAAAAAAGAATCAATAAAATAAAACATCATTCTGCCTATACTTTGTTTGAAGTAGTCAAAAATGGAGGTGTTGAAGATGAATGAGTGGATTCGAAGAAGCATAGAAATCGCAAATGCACCTGGATACTTAGACAATTTATTGAAGGTGTATCCTGTGACTCAAGAGACCGAAAGGTATATACCTAGTGAAATAAAGGAAGACTTAAGAGAACTTTTTTACGGTGAAGACGACTATGCACTTATTAAGAAGCTTCTAGAACTGCCTAAATTTCCTATTAAAGACCCATATGTAGCTTTTCTACGTAAACGCGAGATATTCTTGGAGTATAATCCGCGTACTGTCCAGAGACTAGCAGAACGTATTCGCTCTATGGGCTATGAAAATATGATAAAGGCTATTGAAGAACCTAAAGAATTCAATAGGCAAATAGGTACCTTGTTTAAAAGGTGGTTGAGAACACTGGGATATCCCTTCTTAAATGTTGAAGTTTTTGTATCTTCGCATGACATATCATTTTTGGAAGGCAGTGAAAACCATTTGTTAAACTTTGCCAATAGTTATCTTGGATGTAACCTAAATAAAGGTCCCGATTTTATAGCAAAAGTTGGAGATGTATATATTATCGGTGAGGCGAAATTTTTAACAGATTACGGAGGACACCAAAATGCCCAATTTGAGGATGCCTTAAGACTATTAAGAGGGTCTGAAGGCAATGCTTTGAGAGTTGCTGTGCTTGATGGTGTGGTCTGGATAAAAGATGGCACGAAAATGTATAGAACAGTTTGTGGATTAGAAAAACCTGCATTTACGGCACTTTTATTGAGAGACTTTTTAGAAAGCTTGGGGTAATAAAGATGAATTACAATTCAACATTGCACAACACACAACAAGTAGGTATCTGACTTTGGCTTACGCCTTCGCCCAAATTCAGCCTACGGATAGACTTCAGATGCCAGCTCCAGATGAATGCTTTATAGTGAGAGGATGAAAAGTGGCTGAAAATACAAAAAAAATAAGAAGATTTTTGAAAGAGTTAGATATAGTATCAGAACAAATCTCAGAACATAACGTCTCTGAAAAAATTAGGAGTTTCATTAAGGAAAATTTTAGTAAAAATCCACCAGATGTTTTAATTTGGGAACAAACGGCTTTTGATTTTACCGAAAATTATCCGGATGACAAATCAGGATGGGGTACTTATTTTGGACCTATGTTTGTTTTTCCTAATGAAGAAGGTAAAATGGTTGAATATTCAAGTATTCAAAAAATAACTCCTGATATTATTTCTTATTGGGAAAAACGTGCTAAAGAATCTGAAAATCCTATCCTAAAAGCGAGATACTCCAATTTGGTTTGGGATTTTTCAGAAAAGGTGAAAGGAGAAAAACCTCATTATACAATTGCTCAAGTTTTTATAGATTCTGTCGTGGAAATAGCTGAAAAAGATTTGCATAAATATAGCGTTGATGTGATAAAAAAGTTAGGACGGGCTTTATCCATTGCATTAAGTATCAACGACAAACAACGAATAAATAAATTAGCGGATACAATAATCGCTTATGAAAGAAAGATCGCAGAAGATGATAAACCGGGCTTGTGGGGCTTTTCATACGAGTTACTTGTCAAAAATAAAAAAGTATCATTAAGTAAAGATAAAAAGCATATTATCCTCAACGATCTGGAAAGAAGATTTGAACGCTTATTAAAAGGCAATGACCATTGGGCTGCTAAAAGAGCTGCGGTTTTACTGGTGGACTATTATTCCGGACTTGGAAATAAAGAGAAAACAAAGGAAATACTGCTCAAACTTGGTAAAATGATTCAAAAGCAAGCAGAACAAGCCTCACCTCTTATTGCAAGTGCATGGTTAGAAGAACTATATCATCTCTATTTACAATATGGTATGAAGGATGAGGCAGATAGAATTTCAAATAAAATCAGAGAGTTAGGCGAACAAGCTAAATCTGAGCTCAAAGAAATCAAGGCTTCCATAGAAATTCCTAAGGATAAACTTGAGAAATATATTAAATGGTTAACTGATGGTGATCTTGATACTGTTCTAACAAAGATTGCTGTAAATTACATCCCAAAAAAAGATGAAGTTACAAAACAAATACAAGGTCTTTCTAAAAAAGCACCTATTTCATTTCTATTTACTCACAAAATTATGGACGCCGAAGGACGCCCTATAGCGACAGTAGGTTCATTGGAAGATGATATTGAGGGACATATAGTTCTCCAAATTTCACAAAATATGCAAATTAGTTCCTTCTTTTTGAGGGAAACTTTAAGTGCTCTAATAGATAAATTTAATTTAACTGCCAAAGAAATAGTAAATTATCTCTATGAATCACCTATCTTTGATAAAAGAAGAAAAGAACTTCTTATCAGAGGCATAGAATCTTATCTAAATGGAGATTTTTTAGTTTCATTGCATATATTAATTCCTCAGATTGAGGCAATCATTAGAAATCTGGCTGAAAAAATAGGAATTCCTATTTTAAAATCTTCTCGTTTAAAATCTTCTCGTTCTGGAGGCTTTTTCTACCGAACACTTGACGAATTATTACAAGAAGAGGGAATTATAAGTGTGTTAGGTGAAGATATGTGCCTTTATTTTAGAGTTTTATTAACAGATCCACGGGGATGGAATATACGTAATGATGTATGTCATGGTATAAGTGGGGCTGAAAATTTTAATCAAATGGTCGCTGATAGGATATTTCATGTACTCTTATGTTTAGCTCTGGTAAAAGAAAGGAAGAAGAATGATTTCAAGCATTGAACTAACAGTGGGCATACGGCTAAGGTGCGTCGCACCTCTGCCTAAATTAGACAAAGCTGAATTTTGTATGTCCACAAACTTAAATAATAGAGAAGCCCGCATCTTCATAAATATCAAAAAGTTCCCAGCCCTCAAACTTTCGGC
>CAZESF010000061.1:0-6027 GCA_964515205.1 uncultured Planctomycetia bacterium | reverse complement strand
AAGAAAGACCTTTGCTTAATGTACCTGACCCTTTAAAGAAAATAAAAGAACTTTTAGCCAGAAGAGCTCCTTTTTACGCTAAAGCGGATTATTTTGTTGATACAACTCCTTTTACACCAGAGGAGGTAAGTGAAGAGATTATTAAAATTTTAAAAAATGAAGGATATTCTTCTTCTTAATAGATTAAATTTAAATAGTTGGCAGAGAAAAAGAGTAATTTCTTTTTTTAAGGAAGAAAAGGATTTGAAAGAATTTATTTTAAAAGACTTGAATTTATCTTCTCATCAGAAAGATTTATTTTTAAAATTACTTAAAGAAAAATGGGCAGAAAAGGAAATAGAGGAAGCGAAAAAGGAAAATATAGAGATAATAGATTTTTCTTCTCCTTTTTATCCTTCTCTTTTAAAAGAAATACCCTCACCCCCTTTAGTCTTATATGTAAAAGGGGAAAAAGAGGTTTTAAATAAGATGTGTTTTGCAATTGTAGGAACAAGATTAGCTACTCTGTATGGAAAAATGATGGCAGAGAAAATTGCCTCTTGCTTGGCCTCCTTAGGGTTAGTTATTGTCTCTGGATTAGCCCGAGGTATAGATACTTACGCGCATCAGGGAGCATTAAAGAGAGGAGTTACAGTCGCTGTTTTAGGTAGTGGTCTTTTGAATATTTATCCTAAGGAAAATATTTCTTTAACAAAAAGAATTGTAGAGAAGGGAGCAGTTATCTCTGAATTTCCTTTAAAAACCTCTCCGCTTAGGAAAAATTTTCCTCAACGCAATAGAATTATTAGTGGAGTATCTTGTGGAGTATTAGTAGTTGAGGCTCCAAAAAGAAGCGGAGCTTTAATTACTGCACGCTTTGCTTTAGAGCAGAACCGAGAAGTCTTTGCTTTGCCAGGCGAGGCTTTTTCTCCTACAAGTAAAGGGACGCATTCTTTAATAAAGGAAGGAGCAAAACTGGTAGACTCTCTTGAGGATATTCTGGAAGAGTTAAATTTGAAGTTGAAAGTAAATAAAAAGGAGATAAAAATTCCCGAAGAAGAAAGAGAGGTTTTTGATATAATAAATGAGAAAGGGACATATTTAGAGGAGATTATCTTAAAAAGTCAACTGAAGAAAGAGAAGGTAATGAAGGCAGTAATTTCTTTACAGATGAAAAATCTTATTAAAGAAATCTCTCCTTTATGTTTTGTTAAAATGAAATGAAGAGATATCTTGTTGTTGTGGAATCTCCTACCAAAGCAAGAACAATCTCCCAAATTTTAGGCAAAGAATATGAAGTTTTTGCTTCACGAGGACATATTTTAGACTTACCAGCTTATCGCTTAGCAGTAAAAATTAACGATGGATTTACTCCTTTCTATCAGGTAATTCCAGAAAAAAGAGAGATTGTTAAGATTTTAAAAGAAAAGGCAAAAAAGAAAGAGATAGTATATTTAGCTACTGACCCTGATAGAGAAGGGGAAGCTATTGCTTTTCATATTAAGAAGAAGATTTCTTCAAAAGATAAAAAATTTTTTAGAGTTATTTTTCATGAAATTACTGAGGAAGCAATAAAAAAAGCATTTGCTCATCCAGGAGATATTGATATTAACAAAGTTGAGGCACAAAAGGCAAGAAGAGTTTTAGATAGAATCGTAGGGTATTTTTTATCTCCCTTTTTATGGAAAAAAATTGCCAAAGGACTTTCTGCAGGAAGAGTGCAATCAGTAGCGTTAAGATTTATTGTAGAGAGAGAAAAAGCAATAAAAGAGTTTAAGCCGGAAAAAACTTATAGTATTGAGGCTGTCTTTAGAATAAAAGATAAGGAATTTGTTGCTCGTCTGATAAATTTTGAAGGGAAAAGAATAGATACTTTAAAAAAAGAAGAAGCAAAAAAAGTTTTTGAGCTTCTTAAAGATAAAAAATTTTTAATAGAAGATATTGAGGAGAAAGATACAAAGAGAAAACCCCCTCCTCCTTTTATTACCTCCTCTCTACAGCAGGAGTCTTTTCTGCGTCTGAAGTTTTCCGCAAAAAAAACAATGAGGTTAGCTCAAACTCTTTATGAAGGTGTGGAGGTTGAAGGTAAAATGGTGGGATTAATTACTTATATGCGTACAGATTCTTTTTCTGTTGCTGAGAAAGCAAAAAAGGAAGTTAAAAAATTTATTCAAGAAAAAATAGGCCCAGATTTTTTGGTTTTATCCGAATATTGCTTTCCTAAAAAGAAAGGAGCTCAGCTTGCCCATGAAGCGATAAGACCTACTGATGTTTATAAGGAACCTATATATTTAAAAAAATATCTTTCTGAGGATTTGTTTAAACTTTATGAACTTATATGGAAAAGATTTGTTTCCTCTTTTATGAGAGAGGCTGTTTACAGAATAAGGAAAGTGAGAATAGTTACCTCTGATGCAAAAGCACAATTTCTTCTGGAAGCAAAAAAGTGTATTTTTGAAGGATTTGAAAAAATTTGGGAGAAAAAAGAAGAGAATAGGGATGTTTTCTCTATAAATAAAGAAGATGAAGTTATTTTGAAAAGTTTAAATATACGTGAGCATACCAGTAAACCTCCCCCCCGATTTAATGATGCTTCTTTAGTGAGATTATTAGAGGAGAAAGGAATTGGGCGTCCCTCAACCTATGCACCTACAATTTCAACTTTAATTGAAAGAGGTTATATTCGCCGAGAGAAAAGAAATTTAGTTCCTACAGAATTAGGCATAAAGGTAAGTGATCTTTTGGTGGAAAATTTTTCTGATATTATTAATGAAGATTTTACTGCTCAGATGGAGGAAAATTTAGATAAAGTTGAAGAAGGAAGACTCATCTGGCAAAAGATATTAGAGGATTTTTTCCCTTCTTTTAAAGAGAGTGTAGATAAGGCTACAAAAAAAATTAAAAAAGAGGTTCTTTTTACAGAGAAAAGATGCCCTTTATGTGGAAAGAGATTAGTAATAAGATGGTCAAAAAGAGGAAAATTTTTAAGTTGCGAAGGTTTCCCCCAATGTCGATATACAGAAAGTATTACTACAGGAGTAAAATGTCCTCATTGCAAGGAAGGTGAATTGGTTGAGAGAAGAAACAAAAAAGGTCAACTTTTTTATGGTTGCAGTAGATATCCGGACTGCGTTTATACAACTAAACAATTGCCTAAATAGAAATGATGCTTCCTTTTTCTTATTATCGAGATAAATTTCTCAATTATTTAAGGATGGAAAAAAACTATTCTTCCCATACTTTAATCAATTATAAAAAGGATTTGAAAGAATTGGAGTCTTTTTTAGAGAATAATTTTAAAAATTTGGATATAAAAGAGATAGATTATTTTGTTTTGAGAAAATTTTTAGCACTTCTTTCATCTCGTATAAGTAAAAGAAGTATAGCACGTAAAATCTCTACTTTAAAAAGTTTCTTTAAATTTTTAATGCGTGAAGGGATTATAAAAAGTAACCCTGCTGCTTCTTTGATTTATCCGCGTCAAGAAAAGAAACTGCCTACTTTTTTAACTGAAGAGGAGGTAGCTAAACTCTTAGAGAGTATAAAAGGCGAAGATATTATATCTTTAAGAGACAGAGCTATTTTGGAATTTTTATATTCCTGCGGAGCCAGAGTCAGTGAAGTTATAAATTTAAAAAAAGAAGATGTTGATCTTATTGGAGGAATTGTAAAGGTAAAAGGAAAAGGGAGAAAAGAAAGAATTTTGCCTTTAGGAGAGCCAGCAATTAAATCGATTAAAAAATACCTTGATAAAAGAAAGGATAAATCTTCTTTTCTTTTTGTAAATTATAAAGGAGGAAGGCTTTCTGATAGAGGAGTGCGTTTAATTTTAGGAAAATATATAAAAAAATTAGCTTTTAAATTTAGAGTATCTCCTCACACTTTAAGACATTCTTTTGCTACTCATCTTCTCAACAGAGGTGCAGATTTAAGAAGTGTTCAGGAACTTTTAGGTCATTCCAGTATCTCTACAACTCAAATATATACTCATCTTTCTGTAGATAGATTAAAAAAAATTTATGAAAAAGCACACCCACGAGCATAATGATTTTTTTAATCCTTTATGATATTTTTTTTACTTTAGGGTTAATCATCTATTTCTTTCATCATCTTTATCATAAAAAAATAACTTTTAAAGCTTTAGCAGAGAAATTAACTTTTTATTCTATAAAAAGAGAAAAAGAAAAAAGTATCTGGTTTCATGGAGTAAGTGTGGGAGAGGTGCTTCTTCTGCGAAATTTAGTTGCTGCTTTGGAAAAGAACTATAAAATTATAATTTCTTCTACTACTTTATCGGGGAAAACAGTAGCTTATAAAAATTATCCCTCCTGTAGAGTGATTTATTTTCCTTTTGATCTTTCTTTCTGTATAAAAAGAGCTATAAGATTGATAAATCCCAGAATTTTCATCTCCTTAGAAACAGAGATATGGCCTAATCTTTATTATCATTTAAAAAAAAGAAATATTCCTGTAATTATTTTAAATGGTAGAATCTCTGATAAAGCTTTCAGATGGTATAAAAAAGTAAAATGGATAATGAGAAAAATTTTAAAGAATGTAGATTTTATAGGAGTTCAAAATCAGAAGTATAAAGAGCGTTTTCTTTTTTTGGGGGTAGATAAAGAAAAAATTGAAGTATTAGGAAATTTAAAATTTTCATCTCTTTCCTTAGATGAAAAAAAACTTTTATCTTTCCAGAAAAGATTTTCTTTTTTTAAAAAAGGGGAAAGATTGCTTATTGTTGCCGGAAGCACTCATCATCCTGAAGAGGAAATTATTTTAGAGATTTATAAAAATTTAACTTCAAAATATAACTTTCTTTGTCTTTTTATTGCTCCTCGACATATAGAAAGAATATCTTTTTTGGAGAAAAAAATTAAAGAAAAAGGATTTCATCCAGTAAGGATAAGTAAAGGTGTTTCTTCTTTTGGGGGAAACGATATTTTTCTTCTTGATACTGTGGGAGATTTATTTTATTTTTATAGTATTGCCGATATTTGTTTTGTAGGAGGAAGCCTTATAAATTACGGAGGACACAATATTTTAGAGCCCCTTTATTTTTCCAAGCCTACTCTTTTTGGACCTTTTATGGATAATTTTAAAGATGTTGAGAAAGAAGTATTGGATAAAAAAGCGGCATTAAAAGTGAGGGATAAAAAAGAATTAGAGGAGGTCTTAGGGAGATTAATTAGAGATCCTTTTTTGCGAGAGGAATTAAGAAAAAAAGCTTCTTATTTATTTAAAGAGAGTAGGATTATTTTAAAGAGGAATTTGGAAGTGATAAAAAAATGGTTAAGATAAAAAAAGCCTTTTTGAAATTTTTAAAAGAAGAAAAGAATACTTTTTTTAAAAAAATTTTCTATTATTTTCTTTTTTCTCTTTCTCTCTTTTACAATTTCTTAGTGAATTTACGCAATTATCTTTATGATAAAAAGATATTGAAAACTTATAAATCAAGAAAGAAACTTATAAATATAGGTAATATTGTATGGGGAGGCACAGGAAAAACTTCCTTGGTAATTTATTTGGCAGAAAAATTAAAAGATAAATATAAACTTGCCTGCATTCTTAAGGGATATGCTTCTGATGAATATTATCTGGTGAAGGAAAAAATAAAGGATGTTTTTGAAGCAAAAAACAGAGTTTCTCTTTTAAAAAGCTTGGAGGAGAAATTTGATGTTTTTCTTTTTGATGATTGTTTTCAGTATAGAAAGTTGTTATATGATTTAAATATTTTGGTAATGAAAGAGGATGATTTAAACTCACCTCAGCTCGTACCCGCTGGCATTTGGCGTGAGCCTCCTCAAAATATTCAGCGTGCAGATTTAATCATTATCAATTATGCGAAAAATAAAGAATATATAAAAAAGAAATTAGCTTTCTTAAATAAAAATTTAGAGATTTTTTTTATGCACTACAAATTTAAAAATTTTTTAAATATAAATAAAGAGATTATTGATCCTTCCTATTTTAAAAATAAAAATATTGGTTTGCTTTCTGCTATCGGGTATCCGGAAGGTTTTTTAAGAAGTTTAAAAGATGAATTTG
>CAZESF010000060.1:0-6032 GCA_964515205.1 uncultured Planctomycetia bacterium | reverse complement strand
CCGAAAATGGTAAATCATCTGCTTTATTTAGAATCTCTAAATTTTCTACACATATCTCAACATTTCCTGTTGAAATCTTAGAGTTTTCTGTACCTTTAGGGCGTCTGTTTACCTTTCCTTTAATTCTTATTACATCTTCATTTTTTAACTCTTTTGCTAATTTATAAGCCTCTTTAAAAGAAGGCAGAAATACAAGTTGTGTTATTCCATAGCGATCCCTTATATCAATAAAGATAATTTTGCCATGGTCACGACGCGCTCCTACCCACCCACAAAGAATAACCTCTTCTCCTATATAGTTTTCATTAAGCTGACCACAGGTGTGCGTTCTTAGCATATTTTACTCAACAATTCTTCCTGACTAACTTTTTCCTGCAAAGATTTTTTCATATCTCTTAAAGTAAGAAAATTATTTTTTACCTCCTCCTCCCCTACAATAACTACAAAATCAGCACCTATTTTATGGGAAAATCTTAATTGTGCCTTTAAAGATTTCTCCAGATAATTTATCTGAGAAGGAATTCCTTTTTCTCTTAAAAAATTTAAAATTTCAACCGCCTTATCAAAATAACCCGGAGTATAAGCAACAAAAACTTTAGAATGTGAGACTTTCTTTTTTTCTTTAAGAAGAAGTATAACTCTTTCTATCCCTAAAGCAAAACCTATCCCGGGTATATCTGGTCCTCCCATACTCTTTACCAAAGAATTGTAACGTCCTCCTGCTCCACAGGCATCTTGGGACCCTAAATGGGAAGAGGTAATTTCAAAAACAGTATGAGTATAATAATCAAGACCTCTTACTAAAGTAGGCGAATAAATATAAGAAATATTCAGTTTATCTAAATAATGTAAGACTTTTTCAAAGTGTTTCTGGCAAGAATTACAAAGAAAATCTCCTATATTAATCTCTTTAACTATTTCCTGACACCTCTTCTCTTTACAGTCCAGAATTCTTAAAGGATTTTTATCCAGTCTTTTCTGGCAAATAGAGCAAAGTTTTTCTTTCTTGTCTTTCAATTTTTCTTTTAATCTTTTTCTTAAAATCTCTTTATCCTGCTGGCAACCTAAACTATTTATTTTAAGTTTGACATCTTTTATCCCCAACTCTTTGAGAATATCAGAGGCGATTTTTATTATTTCTGCATCCAAAAAAGGAAAGTTTGAACCTAAAGCTTCGGCTCCTATATGGTGAAACTGACGCAATCTCCCTCTCTGGGGTTTTTCCCCTCTAAACATAGGACCGATATAAAAAAATTTATGAAATTCTTTTTCCTTCCACAATTTATTCTCAACAAAAAATCTTACTACCTGTGCTGTTCCCTCAGGTCTTAAAACGATATCTCTCCCTTCTATTTTAAACATCTGTTTCTCTATAATATCTGTAAATTCTCCCACTTTAAGAAAGACTCTACTTTCTTCTAAAATAGGCAAGATTATCTCCTCATATCCAAAAAATTTCAAAATTTTTCTTGCTACTTCTGTAATCTCTTGAAATAATGAAACACGAGATGAGAAAAAATCAATTGTTCCTTTTACATGTTGAGGAAAATCCTTCATGGTTAAGAGGAAACCTTCAACTTCTTTCCTGGTTTAAATATTACTACTTGGCGAGGAGGAATAGGAACAGTCTCTCCTGTTTTGGGATTGCGTCCAATCTTTGCTTTTCTTTTTTTAAAACAGAAAATGCCAAAATTACGTAATTCAATTCTTTCTTTATTTTTTAATGCCTCAAGAATCACCGAAAGTATCTCTTCTACAATTTTTTTAACCACAATTTGCTTTACTCCTGTATTTTTACTTACCTTCAAAATTAAATCTTTCTTTGTCATTGTTAGATATTAACATTCTCGCTTTACAGTGTCAAGGAAAGATTACTTTCTCCTATAATAGAAGCAAGTTCTTTTAATAGACGGTCATCTACCTTTAAATAAAAATTCTGTGATGTCTTTATCTTAAGATGATGGTTATTTTTTCTTTTTAAAGTAAAAATTACAGGAGTAGAGCCCCGATAAGCAGAAAAAATCTTTTTTAATTTCTTAATGTCTGCTGAGGGATAAAGGGTAATATTTAAAGCTTTTACGCCCTGCCAAATTCTTTCTACTTCTATTATCCGGGAAGCAATTATCTTAGGAATCTCCTCCTTAATAGTTAATCTTCCTTCAATAAAGATTATTTTGATCTCTTTAAGAGACAAACTACATTCCTGAAATAGAGAAGGGAAAACAAAGACTTCTATACCCCCTGATTCATCCTCTACTTTAACAATTGCCATTTTTTCTTTTTCTCTGCGTGTAAGTGTAATTTTAACCTTCTCAACCACCCCCAATATTCTCACATCCTTTTCTTCTCTTTCTTCATAAAGGGAAGCTATTTTTTTCACTTTTAAATAAGAAGCTAAATTTCTATAAGAAGATAAAGGATGGGCAGATACATACAAACCTAATAATTCTTTTTCAAAACGAAGTAAGTCTTTACGAGGCCATTCCTCGATCTGAGGCACTTTGGGTAGTGAAGAAAATAAAAATAATTGATTTTGCGAAACCTGCATTTTCTTATCTAAAACTTTGTCTAATAAAGCCATCATCTGAGCACGCTTAAGTCCTAAACTATCCAAAGCTCCTGATTTTATAAGACTTTCAACAACTTTTTTATTTACTGCTCTTTTATCCACACGCGAAGAAAAATCAAAAAAACTCTCAAATTTTCTTTCTTCTCTTAACTGAATAATATTTTCTAATGCTGCCTCACCCACATTTTTTATTGCTAAAAGTCCAAAACGAATATTGCCATCCTCAGTCACTGTGAAATTGGCAAAACTTTGATTAATATCAGGAGGCAAAACTTTAATTCCTAATCGCTTTGCTTCATTAATATACTCTACAATTTTGTCTGTATTTGTGCGCTCACTGGTAAGCAAAGCTGCCATAAATTCTACAGGAAAATTAGCTTTAAGGTAGGCTGTGCGATAAGAAATAAGCGCATAAGCGGTTGAGTGGCTTTTGTTGAAACCATAGCCACTGAAATAATCAATCAAATTAAAAATCTTAAAAGCAATCTCTTGAGGAATTCCATTCTTAAGGCATCCTTCAATAAACAATGCTCGCTGTTCCTCCATAATCTCAGGGATCTTTTTACCAATCGCTTTTCTTAATAAATCTGCCTGAGAAAGAGAAAATCCTGCCAAACATGAGGCAATCTCCATTGTCTGCTCCTGATAAAGGATTATCCCATAAGTCTCTTTAAGAATAGGCTCTAACTTAGGATGAAGATAAGTAATCGGTTTTTTTTCATGTTTTCTTTCAATAAAATCAGAAACTAACCCGCTTCCTAAGGGCCCTGGTCTATATAAAGCTAATACAGCGATTAAATCTTTGAATTCGGTAGGTTTCAATTTTTTTAAAATCTGCCGCATCCCCTGACTTTCTAATTGAAATACCCCAATTGTCTCACCACCAGCTAAAAGTCTAAATGTCTTTTTATCATCCAAAGGAATCCTGTTAATATCAATCTCTTTATTTTTAGTTCTTTTTATAATCTTTAAAGTCTCATCAATTACAGTTAAAGTCTTGAGCCCCAAAAGATCCATCTTAAGCAGACCTAATTTTTCCAAAGATTCCATATCTAATCCGGTGACAATTTCTCCCTCCATTGCCCTAGCTAAAGGAATCCTCTCCATAAGAGGTCTATCCGAAATTACTATTCCAGCTGCATGTGTAGAGGCATGGCGTGATAATCCTTCTAATTTTAAAGCAGTATCAATTAATCTTTTAACCCTTTCATCTTGTTCATAAATACTTTTCAACTCCGGATTTAACTCCAATGCCTCTTTTAAACTTACCTGATGTCCAGGGGAGGAAGGTATCATTTTAGCAATTCTATCCACCTCTGAATAACTGAAACCCAAAACTCTTCCTACATCTCTTACCACTGCACGTGCAAGAAGCGTTCCAAAAGTAATAATTTGAGCTACACAATCCTTTCCATATTTTTTTGAAACATAATCTAAAACTTCTTCTCTCTTTTCATAGCAAAAATCAATATCAATATCAGGCATGGAAACTCGCTGAGGATTAAGAAAACGTTCAAATAGTAAGTTATATTTTAAAGGATCAATATCGGTAATTCCTAAAAGATAACTTACAATACTTCCGGCAGCAGAACCTCTTCCTGGACCTACAGGAATATTTCTCTCCTTGGCAAATTTTACTATATCCCAGATAATTAAAAAATAGCTGGCGAATCCTGTCTCTCTTATCACTTTCAACTCATATTCTAATCTCTCAACTACTGAAGAGGTGACCTCATAATATCTTTCCTTAAGATTCCGGTAACATAATTTTTTTAAATATTCAAATTCATCTTTTTCTTGAGGAGGCAAAGGGAAACGGGGAAGATAGACTGAGGAAAAATCAAATTCTACATTACATTTTTCAGCAATCTCTAAGGTATTTTTTAAAGCTTCTGGATAAGAAGAAAAAAGACGAAACATCTCCTCCTGTGAACGAAAATAAAAAGTATCACTGTTGAATTTAAAATGCTTAGGATCATCTAATGTAGTTTGTGTCTGAAGACACAAAAGAACCTCATGGGCAAACGCTTCATCCTGATTAATATAGTGAACATCATTAGTAGCCACAATAGGTATTTTTAAATCTTTACTGATTTTTAAAAGCACTTCATTTACTTTATATTGCTCCTTAATCCCATTATCCATCAGTTCCAAATAAAAATTTCCTTTACCCAATATGTTCTGATATTCATCTGCCTTCTTATAAGCCTCATTTACCCTGCCTTCTAATATTAAAGAAGAAATTTCTCCTTTTAAACAGGCACTTAAACCAACCAGACCTCGGGAATATTTCTCTAATAACTCTTTATCTATCCTGGGCTTATAATAAAATCCTTCAATATTAGATAAACTGACCAGTTTTACTAAATTACTATAACCTTCTTTATCTTTTGCCAAAAGAACTAAATGAAAATTCGCCTCCTCTTTTTCTTTTTTAAAACGTGATTCTTTAGCTAAATAAAACTCACAACCGATAATTGGCTTTATCTTCGTCTCCTTACACATCTGGTAAAACTTTATTGCTCCAAAAAGATTCCCATGGTCAGTAATTGCTAAAGCAGGCATATGCAGCTGGTAAGTTTTTTTAACCAACCTATCTAAATGACAAGCCCCATCTAAAAGACTGAACTGGGTATGAACATGTAGATGGATAAAATCCCCTATCATTCCCATTCTATAGTTGAGGGAGGTTTTGAACTTATATCATACACTACTCTATTTATCCCTTCTACTTCATTAATTATCCTACCAGATATTTCCTCAAGTATTGAGGAAGGCAGTTTCGCCCAATCAGCAGTCATTCCATCTACACTAGTAACTGCCCTTATAGCTATCACATTTTCATAAGTTCTTTTATCTCCCATCACTCCTACACTGCGAATAGGAAGAAGTAGACAAAATGCCTGCCACAATTTTTCATACCATCCTTTTTCCTTAATAATCTTCTCTAAAATTGCATCTGCTTCTTTTAAGATTTTCAGACGAACTTTGGTAACTTCACCAATAATTCTTACCGCTAATCCAGGCCCAGGAAAAGGGTGACGGGTGACAATCTCTTTCGGTAAACCTAAAATTTTAGCAATTTCTCTTACCTCATCTTTAAATAACTCTCGGAAGGGCTCAATTAACTTCAACTTCATTCTCTGAGGTAATCCTCCTACATTATGATGTGTCTTAATCTTTGCTGTTGGTCCTCCAAAAAAAGAGGTAGATTCAATCACATCAGGATATAAAGTTCCTTGAGCAAGAAACTTTACATCTTTAATTCTTTTAGCTTCTTTTTCAAAAATCTCTATAAATGTGTGTCCAATAATTTTGCGTTTCTCTTCAGGATCAACCACTCCTTTAAGTCTTTTTAAAAATAAAGAAGAGGCATTAACAATGCATAAATCTATTTTAAAATTTCTCTTAAATATTTTTTCCACATTTTTTCTCTCATTCTTTCTTAAAAGTCCATTATCTA
>CAZESF010000059.1:0-6125 GCA_964515205.1 uncultured Planctomycetia bacterium | reverse complement strand
ATGTTTATGCTGGTGAGGATTTTCCAGAAAACTTATCTGAATATAAATTAATAATTTCCTGTGGCTCGTGTATGCTGAATAGAAAACAATTTCTTTCACGAATTTATCAGGCAAAGTCCCAAAATATTCCCATTACTAATTATGGAATAGTTTTTGCTTATTTAAATCAAAATCTTGAAAGAGCTTTAGAACCTTTTGGATTATCAAAACCGGTTTACTGTGGAGTATAGGAATCTGGGGGATTTTAAAGTTTCGGTAATAGGGCTGGGAACTTGGGCTTTAGGCAATGATAGGTGGTGGGGGCCTCAGAAAGATGAGGATTCTTTTCTGGTATTGGAAAAATCTATAGAGCAAGGAATAAATCTTATAGATACTGCACCCATCTACGGAAGAGGGCATTCTGAAGAATTAATAGGGAAGTTTTTGGAGAAAAAAAGATTGAGGGGGAAGATAATACTTTCAACTAAATTGGGTTTAAACTGGCATAAAAATAAAATATTTATTGATTTAAGAAAAGAAAGAATGAGAAAAGAAATAGAGCTTTCAAGAAGAAGGCTTAGAACAGATTATATAGATATATATTTTGTCCACTGGCCTTCAAAAAATATGAATACAAAAGAAGTAGCAGAGCAAATGTATGAGTTTTATAAAAAGAAGTGGGTAAAGCTGATTGGGGTAAGTAACTTTTCTGTTGTTCAAATGAAAGAATTTTTAAAATACTCACCTTTACATGTCTTGCAACCTCCTTATAATTTTTTTAAAAGAGATATAGAAAAAGATATAATAGATTTCTGTTTGGAGAACAAAATCTCAATTATAAGTTATGGTTCTTTAGACTCTGGGGTTTTGACGGGAAAATTTTTTAAGGAGGGTTCAAAAATTCCGGATGATTTATGCAGAAAATATCATTCAGAGTTAAAAGGAGAAAAGTTTAAGATAAATAAATATATAATTGAAAAATTGGGAAAAATAGCTTCCCGATATAAGAAAACTTTAACTCAATTTATTTTAAATTGGACTTATAATCAGAGAGGGATAACTTCTATATTGATAGGGATGAGAAATCTAAAACAAGTAGAGGAAAATATTCTTTGTACAGATTTTTCTATAAAGGAGGAGGATTTAAAAGAATTAGAAAAGATATTTTCTGAAAGACTGCAGCTTTTAAAAAATATAAAGGAAGCTTAAACCCTTCTAATTTTTATCTTTGGTTTTAAAATGAGAAGAGCTTTTGCTTTTGATTTGGGAAGAGTATTGTTTGATTTTGATTATCCTCTTGCTTTAGAAAAGATTAAGGATAAGTTAGGCGTTTCTCCAAATTGTGTAATTGATGCTTTGTTTTTTGATGATTTCGCTTTGGATTTTGAGAAAGGAATGATTTCTGGATATGATTTTTATCTTAAATTTAAAGAAAGTTTCAAAGCTAAAATAAGCTATTCTGAATTTATAGATAGCTGGTGTAAAATTTTTTCTCCTAATAAAGAAGTTATAGAATTGGTAAAACGATTGAGACTTCTTTATCCGGTATATCTTATTTCTAATATAAATGAATTACATTTTAACTATCTTTATCAGCAGTGGAAGGAGATATTTTTATTATTTGACAAATTATTTCTTTCTTTCAAAATAAAAGCAGTAAAGCCAGAAAAAAGAATCTATGAGGAGTTATTTAAAGAAGGATTTCTACCTGAGGAGGTTATTTATATTGATGACCGCCAGGATTTAATTGAAGAAGGAAGGAAATTAGGGCTGAGGTGTTTTCAATTTAGAGATTTAAATAGTTTGATTAAAGATTTAGAAAAAGAGAAAATACACATTTTTAGTGACGAAGAATATCAACAGTTAACCAGAATTGAAGAAAAATTAGAAGCCGCAAAAAATCCTTTAATTATAGGAATAGGAAGCACAATTTGTGGTGATGATGCAGGAGGAGCCGTTTTAGCTTCACAACTAAAGGATAAACTAAAGATGGAAGTTATTGAAGCAGAGCTGAATATAGAGGAGTATTTAAGTAAGATAGAAAAACATGATTTTGTTTTAATATTGGATAGCTGTCTTTTTGATGATAACTCAAAATTTAAAGTTTTCTCTCCTTCTCAAATAAAAGGAGATTTATCTTTCACGCATAATTTTTCTTTAAAATATATTTTTTCCTACTTGCAGATAGAGAAAAAAATTGATATACTAATTTTAGGGATAAGACCTTATAGAGTAGATACAAAGATGGGATTATCAAAAGAAACAAAAAAAGTAAAAGAAATCTTAAAACAATTTTTTTTAAGAAATTTTTCTTTAAGATGAAGAAAGAGTTAATATTTTTAGTAGGTATTTTCATTTTAAGTGGATGTGCTCCGATTATTTTAGGAACAGGTATTGTAAGTGGTTATCTTTTAAGTGGCGATTCTGCTGCGGGAGAAATTAGCTGCGATTACCGCACTCTTTGGGATACTTCCTTGGCAGTGATAAAGAAAATTCCTCAGGGAGAGATAATTGAAGCTGATGAGTCCAAAGGAAGGATAAAAGTGAAGGCTTCTGGCATTGATTTGGTAATAAAGATAAATTCTTTGGATGAGAAGACTCAATATCTTAAAGTTGCAGCACGAAAATACCTTCTACCCAAACCTTACTATGCCCAGAAAATCTTTTTTAAGATTGTTAAAGAGTTAGAGTGAGAAAGTTTTTCTTCTTTCTTCTTTCTTCTTTTCTTCTCGGTTATTCTTTCTCATATGATTATTCTCATATAAAAGTTGTTGAAGTTATTGATGGAGATACAGTAAGGTTAGAAAATGGGAAAACTTTGCGTTACATAGGGGTAGATACTCCTGAAATAAGGGAAAAAATAGAAGGCAGGTGGGTATATAATCCGGCTCCATTTGCTGAAGAAGCAAAAGAATACAACAAAAAACTTGTTGAAGGAAAATATATAAGAGTTGAGTTTGATGTAAAAAGAATAGATGAATATGGAAGACTTTTATGTTATGTTTTTGTAGGTAATACATTTGTAAATGCAAAGCTACTTGAGGAAGGTTTGGCTGTTCTTTATACGCGCCCTCCCAATATAAAATATGTAGATTTATTTGTTAAATTACAGAAAAAAGCACGTCAAGAGAAAAAAGGATTGTGGGGAAGTTATAAGATAATTGATGCCTTCTCCGCCTATAAATTCATTGGTCAGATACGCACAGTTAGAGGAAAAGTATTATCTACGTATCGCTCTCAAAATTGCATTTTTTTAAATTTTGGTAAAGACTGGAAGAGAGATTTTACGGTAGTTATATTTAAAGAAAGTTGGGATTATTTTAAAAAAGAAGGGATTGACCCAGTAGTTTTCTATAAGAATAAAATGATTGAGGTTACAGGAAGGATTCGCAAGTATAATGGCCCAGAAATTATTGTTAACTTACCTGAAGAAATTACTGTTTTAGATTCAGATTAAAATGGTCAGAGCATTTTCCCTTCTTTTGTTTTTTATATTTTCTGGGTGTGTGACTATTTATAATCCTGCAACAGGAAAAAAAGAGATTTATTTTATTGATGAAAATACAGAAATTCTTATCGGAAAAAATTTAGCTTCCCAGATTTTAAGAGAAAAAAAAGTCTGCCAGGATAAAGAACTTATTTTGTATGTTAATGATATTGGGCAAAAAGTTGCTCGTGCCTCACAACGCAATTATTTAAAATATCACTTCTATATTCTTGAGGATAAAGAAATTAATGCTTTTGCTTTACCGGGAGGGTTTGTCTTTGTTAATAAAGGTCTGGTTGATATTGCTAATAAAGATGAGCTTGCATTCTGCTTAGGTCATGAAATTGCTCATATTTGTGCGAGGCATCCAGTAAAAAGGTTCCAGGCTTCCTTAGGCGTTGAGTTTTTATTGAGCATTGCTTTAAGAAAACCTAAATATGCGGATTTAAGAAGAGGGTTAAGCATTATTTATAGAATAATTGCCTTAGGATATTCTCGTCAGGATGAATTTTTAGCAGATTCCTTAGGTCTTTATTATGCTTATAAAGCAGGTTTTAATCCTTATGGCGCATTGACTCTTCTGGAAAAATTAAAAAAACAAGAGAAAACCCATCCTATAGTTTTCTTAAGTAGTCATCCTCCACTTGAGGAAAGAATTAAAAAGATTAAAAAAAGAATTAAAGTAATAACTGAGAGAAAGTTAGTTACCTTAGAATAGTCTGATAATTGCAATTAGAAAAAATCGACTATTTAAGTCTGGGAATTGTCATTTTTATCTTTGCTTTATCCTTTGCAAGATTTGAGTATCTTCCCCAGTATACCGATGCATATTATCATCTCTCTTGTGCGCATGGTCTTATTCTTTCAGGAGGATGGGTTGGTTGGGAGTTTTGGAATAATGCTCCTTATGGTCGTCCTTATCTTTATCCACCTTTTTATCATTTAATTTTGGTATTTTTGCAAAAGTTAGGTATTGATGATTTAAATTCAGTAAAAATTAGTGAGGTTTTTATCCCGGGAGCTTTCTTCCTTACTCTGTGGTGGTGTATGAAAAAGTTGAAGAATACGTTATTTGCTTTTATAACTGTATTGAGTCTGAGTAGCTTCTTCTCTTTTTATGCTTCTCTTTCAGCAAATGTCTCTGCTAATTTGGCAATAATCTTTGGTTTATTAAGCTGGTATTTTATGATAAAAAGAGGTAAGTGGCTTTCTAGTTTAATATTTTTGATATTTTCCTTTTATACTCATCCTGTTATACCTTGGCTGTTTTTCACTTCTTACTTGTTTTTATTATTTACCAAAAAATATAGGTTTTCGGTATTAAAAGTTTTAACTTTGACAATTTTTATTTTTCTTCCTTTCTTGATTCATGAACTTTCCTATCTTTCTTTTTTAAATATAAATTATTTGAAATTTAATTTCTTTAGAGAAGTTAAATATTTTCTTAAATTCAGTATATTTATCTTATTATTAAGCTTATTAGGCATAGTCAATATATTTATTAGAGGAAAGAATAATGAAATTTTTTTAATATTTTTAGGGTACACGATTAGTAGTATTATCTTATTTTGCGCTTATCCTTATAGGTTATTTTCTGCCCAAGGAGCACTGGGCTTTTGTTTTTTCTCCTCTCTTTTTATTGAAACAATCCTGCAAAAATTAATGCCTTTTCAGAAAAGAGCTGTTATTAGTTTTATTTGTGTATATCTTTTAATTTGTCACAGTACTATTAGATTTAAAGATAAAAAACCCGTTTTAAATTTTTTAGATTCTACTTTTTACCATTTTTTTAAGAAAGATATGTATTCACTCTTAGAACTAAGATCTATTTTTTATCCTTCGCTTTATCTTCCCATCATAAAAGTTATACGGAAGAATACTAAGTTTTGTGATATTATTAGTTCCAATATAAACATTATGGGAGAGCTATTTGCTTCTCTTAGCAATAGACCTACATCAAATTTTATGCTTCCGGAAGTAAGCAATTTTTCTTATCCTTATCTTGGTTTGTCCAAAATTATTATCTGGATAAAACCAGAAGATTACCGACTTCATTTTTTTAAAGATAGATATAAATGGAGACTGATTTATGAAAATAAAATAGCTTGGGTGTTCGAAAGTCCTAATTTAAAATTTTGCATAGTATCTTTTGAAAAAAGCAAATTTCATTTTTCTTATATTTTTTTAGTTTTTTGTATATTCCTTTTTATTTTAGTAAGAGATAATATTTCTAAAAAAAGAAAGACTATCAAATTTTTAAAAAAATAAACAGATTTTTACTTTATTCTGAGTCTAATCTTCCAAAAATTGCATAAAAGAGATTCAGCCTTTTTGTATAGCTTTTTCTTGAGAGTTGGTGGGAGAATATAGAAATAATTTATATAAAAACAAAGCTTTATCTTAAAAAAAGTATGACTTGCATATAAGTTCACGGTCGTAAATTTATATGTAAGTTATACTTTGTGAATCTATCAGATGGATTACGCCTTCAGGTATATAAATAAATGAGTGTTAAATGCGAAGATTTTACTCTATCTTTGGACGTAATAAAAATTTAATATTTTGAGATAGTAGTAAGAATTTACACACAATATTTTGCTACGCCAAGAAATTAAACAATTGACATCTTCATTTAAGAAAAGTATAATTTTAGCGTAAT
>CAZESF010000058.1:0-6173 GCA_964515205.1 uncultured Planctomycetia bacterium | reverse complement strand
GATTTTCCATGGTCAATATGGGCAATAATACAGAAATTTCTTATTTTTTCTTTATCCTCCATAAATAATCTTTATAATTTTTTCTATTACTTCTTTCAAAGAAAGATCTGTTGTATCTATATAAATAGCATCTTCTGCCTTCTTTAAAGGACCTACTTTTCTTTCTAAATCTGCTTTATCTCTTCTTTTTAAATCCTTCTCTATCTCAGAAAAAGAGACATTTAACCCCTTTTCTTTTAATTCTTTAAAACGACGCTCAAGACGCACATGAAAATCAGCATCAAGGAAAAATTTAAACTGAGCATGAGGAAAAACTACAGTAGTAGTATCTCGTCCTTCAGCAACAAAATCTTTATCTTGAACAATCCTTCTCTGCAGTTCTACTAATACTTTTCTTATCTTGGGCTTTTCAGCTACTTTAGAAATATTTTTATCTATAATTGGCTGACGAATTTTATCCGTTATATCCTCACCATCAAGAAATATTTTATCTTGAGAAAAATCAAAATGGAAACTTAAATTTTTAGCTAAATTTTCTAAAGCCTCTTCATCATCTAAATCTATTTTTTCTTTTAAAGCCTTAAAAGTTAAAGCACGGTAAGTAGCTCCTGTATCTAAATAAAAAATATTCAATTTCTTTGCCAAAAGACGTGCTACCGTAGTTTTTCCGGCTCCCGCAGGACCATCAATAGCAATAATCATTTAAACACTTTCTTATTTATTTTCTTAAGAAGCTTCTCTAAAGCCTTTTCATCTTTTCTCCCCAATATCTTTTTAAAATCCTCTAAAGTATTTATAAAATGCGTAAGAACTTTAATTACATTTTTCTGGTTAGCTAAAAAAATATCTTTCCACAGATAAATATTTGACTTAGCTATACGTGTTAAATCTTGAAAACTTCTTAAATTAAAATAAAAAAAATTAGAAGGGACTGTCTTTACTAAGGAAAAAGAAATTAAGTGAGGGAGGTGAGACAGATACGCACAAACTTTATCATGTAAATCGGCAGACATAAAGATAACCTTCATCCCCAAAGCCTGCCACATTTTTTTTATCTTCTGCGTTGACTTCCTTTTAGGAGAAGAAGTAATTACACATATATTATTCTCATAAAGATTATCTTGAGAAAATTCTGCTCCACTTTTTTCACTACCACATAAAGGATGACAAGCAACAAAATTATTTGCATATTTTAATTTTTTAGCTTCCTTCTCTATATTCTTCTTTGTGCTTCCTAAATCAATCACTATTGTGTCTTTTTTTAAAAAAGGATTGATTTTTAAAAAATATTCTTCTATTTTTTTTACCGGAAGCCCTAAAACTACCAAATCAACATCCACCACTTTTCTTAAGTCCTTAAAAACTTCATCCACTATTTTAAGTCTTTTAAGTTTGTAAAAAGACTCATCATTGCGAGCAAATCCTATAATTTGAGAGGAAGAAAATTTTTTTTTGAAAGCTAAAGAGAATGAACCTCCCATAAATCCTACACCAATTATCCCTACTCTTTTAAACATTTATAACTTCCTTCCTATAGCTTGAGCAATAACTTTTAATTCTTGCATTAATAATGAGAATCTTTCCGGAAGCAATTGCTGTGGTCCATCACTTAAAGCCTCCTCAGGTGTGGGATGAACCTCAATTAAAAGTCCATCACACCCACAGGCTACCGCTGCCTTAGCTAAAGGAGGAACCAATTTCCATTTACCAGTAGCATGTGAAGGATCAACAATTATAGGAAGATGGGAAAGTTCTTTTACTAAAGGAACACAACTTAAATCTAAGGTATTGCGTGTTGCTTCCTCAAACGTACGTATACCTCGCTCACATAAAATAACATTAAAATTTCCTCCTGATAAAATATATTCTGCGCTCATTAAAAATTCTTTAATTGTTGCGCTTAGACCTCTTTTTAAAAGAACTGGTTTCTGAGTTTGGCCTACTTCTTTAAGAAGATTAAAATTCTGCATATTACGTGCACCAATCTGCAAAATATCTGCGAAACGAGCAACTAATTCTACATCGCGAGGATCCATAACTTCTGTAACTGTAGGAATATTTAATCTTAAAGAAACTTCTTTTAAAATCTTAAGTCCTTCCTCTCCTAATCCTTGAAAACTGTAAGGAGAAGTTCTTGGCTTAAATGCTCCACCTCTTAATATCTTTGCTCCTGCCTCCTTAACCTTTTCTGCTACCATAAGGAGTTGCTCCTCTGATTCTATAGAGCAGGGGCCAGCAATAACTATAATTTCATCTCCCCCAATTTCTATCCCTTCTCTTATTTTTATTACAGAATTCTCTTTTTTAAACTCTCGGGATACAAGTTTATAGGGAGCCAAAACCGGCATTACCCTCTCAACTCCTGGGAATGCCTCAAATGGTTGAATTCGCGCCACATCTTCTGGACCAATAATTCCCACAATAGTTCTCTCTACCCCCTTGGAAATCATAGGCTTAAGCCCTAATTTTTCAATTCTTTCCACAACATGCCTGATTTCTTCCTCGGTGGCTTCTTTTTTAAATACAATAATCATTGACTCTCCTTTCTTAAATAATTTTTTAACTCTCTTATAAACTTAACATTTTCTTTATGCAACCCTACAGTTAAACGAAAAGAATTCTTAAGCCCCCAGCTATTAAGAGGACGAATAATTATTCCTTTTTTAAGAAGATACTGATTTAGTTTATTTACATCTTTTTTAAAATTGACCAAAATAAAATTAGTCACACTTTCTATAAACTCTAAATTCAATTTTTTCAATTCTTGATAAAGATACTCTTTCTCTTTTTTCATATATTGCCTAACTTTCTTAAGAAACTCCTCATTTTCTAAAGCCGCTAAAGCTGCCACTTGTGCGATTCTATTTACATTGAAAGGCTCTCTTACTTTATTTAAGATATCTGCGATTGAAGAAGAAGTAATCGCATATCCTATTCGCAAGCCTGCCAATCCATAGGCTTTAGAGAATGTGCGGGTAATTATTAAATTTTTTCTCTTTTTTAAAAAAGATAAACTTTTAGGAAAATCCTTTTTTTCTACAAATTCATAATAAGCTTCATCAAAAAATACTATAACCTCAAAGGGGACTTTTTCTAAAAATTCTTCTATCTCTTTATGAGAAAGATACGTCCCACAAGGATTATCAGGATTAGCAATAAAAATAATCTTTGTATTTTTGGTAATTGCTTTTGTTATTGCTTTTAAATCATGGCGATAATTTTTAAAAGGGATGCGTAAAACGCGCGCTTTTTGAATTTTTGCCTGCAACTCATAAATAAGAAATGTAGGAAATCCTACAATTACCTCATCTTTATCATTACGAATAAAACTCCTTAATGCCAACACAACAATCTCATCAGAACCATTTCCAAAAACAAGCTGATTCTCTTTAACTTTAAGTCTTCCTGCCAATTTTTTTCTTAAGTAGAAACAGCTACCATCCGGATAACGATTAATATTTTTAAGTTCTCTTTTTACTACTTCTTTTATATAAAAAGGAGAAAATGGAATTTCATTGGAGGCAAGTTTATAAACATCTTTTAATTTAAATTCTCTTTTTACCTCCTCTACAGGTTTTCCTGGAATATATCCTTTTATCTTCTCTAAAGCTTTATCTATCTTTATCACTTTTAACTTTCCTTAGGATAAGAACCTAAAATTTTAACAAAGTTACATCTTTTCTCTAACTCTTTAAGACTTTTTTCAACATTTTTATCAAGTCGGTGTCCTTCAAAATCCACAAAAAAATAATACTCCCATGCTTTTCTTTTAGAGGGACGCGATTCAATCTTTGTTAAATTTATTCCATATTTTTTAAATGAATAAAGAGCATCATGCAAAGCTCCCACTTTATCCTTTACAGAAAAAAGAAGAGAGGTTTTATCCTTTCCTGAGGGGGGACTATCTTTTTTGGCAATTACTAAGAATCTAGTCAAATTAAATGTGGAATCTTGAATATTTTTAGCTAAAATTTTTAAGTGGTATAAAGAAGCCAAAATTCTACTTCCAATACAAGCTCCATAAATATCCTCTTTTGCCTTTAAAGCTGCTGCTGCAGTAGAAACACAACTTACAAACTCTACATTCTTTAAATTTTTACTTAGCCAGTTCCGACATTGAGCAAATACTTGAGGATGAGAATATACTCTTTTTATTTTTTTTAAAGAAGAATTACCCAATAAATCATGATGAATATCTAAAAGAATTTCTGAGCATATTTTAAGTTGAGAATCAAAAAACATATCCAGAGTATAATTTACTACTCCCTCAATGGAATTCTCAACAGGAACTACTCCGAAATCAGCATTATTTTTCTCTACACTTTCAAATACATCCTTTATACTTTCGCACTCATAATAATGCATCTTTTTACCAAATTTTTTAACTGCTGCTAAATGAGTAAATGTCCCTTGAGGTCCTAAATAAGCTACATATAAATTTGTATCTAAGGAACGGAAAACAGAAAATATCTCTTTAAATATTAACTCTATATCAGTTTCCTTTAAAATAGATGTGCCAGCTTTTTTTATTCTTTCCAAAATTTCCTTTTCTCTTTCTGGAGAAAAAATATCCAATTTCTTTTTTCTTTTTAATTCCGCTATTTTTTTTACGATTTCTGCTCTTTTTATAAGAAGTTTAAGAATTCTATCATCTATATTGTCAATCTGCTTACGTAAATCCTCAATTCGCATAAGAAAATAATTCTTTTGCCTCCTTAAGAGATTCTTTTGTTCCTATATCAATCCAAGTGCCTTCAAAAATATAACCATAAACCTTAGTCTTTTTTATCAACCACTGGATATAGTTTCCTATTACATCCAAATCTTTTTTTTCTTTAATATACTCATCAACGAATCTTAAACTCTCCTTAGGGAAAAAATAAATACAGGTAGCAATCATATCAGAGAAAGCTTCTTTTGGTTTTTCTATTAACTCCTCAACTATTCCTTTTTTTACTTTGACTATTCCCAACTGAGTAATTTTTTTCTCATCTTTCATTTTGTATAAACCTATAACCGGATATGGGTATTTCTTTAAAGAAAAATTAACAAATCTATTCAGCTTCCAATCAAAGATATTATCCGAACCTATTACAAGCCAATCATCTCTCTTTTTGCCCATTCCAAACTTAATATCTCCTATTGCTCCCCGCCTTTTTTCTGCTGAAGTTGAACCATCATCTAAAATAACAATCTCTTTGTTCACTTTTTCACGCCACTCTACAAATTTCTTATAAAATTTATGATTAGACACAAGCACTACTTCCTCTATTTTAATCTTTTCTTTCAATTCTTCAATTTTTTCTATAATAATATCTAGTATAGTTTTTTCGCCTAAAGAAAGTAAAGCTTTTGGGGTGTGTAAAGTTAAAGGATATAGACGTGTTCCATATCCGGCAGCCAAGATTAAAACTCTCATCAGGAAATAAAAATTTTATTATAGTTATCTTTTAAAATCTCTTTAAGCTTTTCTTGTAAAAATTTTTCTATCTCCCGGGGAGTAGAAAAATTTAACACCAAAGAGACAATTTTTTCTGCTTCCTGAAAAGTTACCTCTCTTATTACCTCTTTAACCTTAGGAATTGAAGGAGGGGGCATACTAAATTCATCCAGTCCCATCCCTAAAAGTAAAAGAGTAAATAGAGGATCTCCTGCCATCTCTCCACACATTCCTACTTTAATTCCTTGGGTGTGAGCTGCTCTAATAACACTCCTTATTAATTTTAATACCGCCGGATGTGCAGGTTCATAAAGATAAGCAACTTTCTCATCTGCTCTGTCAACCGCTAAAGCATATTGAATCAAATCGTTTGTTCCAATACTGAAAAAGTCGCATTCTTTAGCCAGAATTTCTGCGGTTAAAGCTGCTGAAGGCACTTCAATCATCACCCCTACAGGAATTTTTTCATCAAATCTTTTTCTTTCTCTTCTCAATTCCTCTTTACATTCTCTCAAAATTTTTTTTGCCTCCTTAAGTTCCTCAACTCCTGAAATCATGGGAAACATAATTTTTACATTTCCTTCTCGCGATGCACGCAGAATTGCTTTAAGTTGTGTCTTAAAAATATGAGGATTAGCTAAACAAAATCTTATTGCTCGCCAACCTAAAAAAGGAGTAAATTCATGAGGAACTTCCGGTTTGGATAAAAATTTATCCCCCCCAATATCAATAG
>CAZESF010000057.1:0-6214 GCA_964515205.1 uncultured Planctomycetia bacterium | reverse complement strand
ATGTGGTAGAGGTTGAGTTTCCCATTACAGTTAAAGATTTAGCAGTAAAACTTAACAAGAAACCTTCAGAAATTCTTGCTTATCTTTTAAAAAAAGGGCATTCTTTTAATATAAATCAGTCTTTACCTCAGGATTTAGCAAAAAGTATCGCTTATGATTTTGGTTTCAATTTAAAAGAAAAGCTTTCCAAGGAGGAAGAGATTCTTGAGACTGTAAAGACGGAAGATGTAAGAAAAAGAGCTCCTGTGGTAACTTTGATAGGGCATATTGATCATGGGAAGACGACTCTTTTAGATTACATCAGAAAAAGTCAAATTACTAAAAGAGAAACAGGAGGAATTACCCAGCATATCGGAGCTTATCAGGTAGAATTAGAAAAAGGAAGAATTACTTTTCTTGATACTCCGGGGCATGAAAGTTTTACTGCTATGCGTGCTCGGGGAGTAAATATTACCGATATTGTAGTTTTGGTGGTTGCTGCTGATGAGGGGGTGAAACCTCAAACGATTGAGGCTTATGACCATGCAAAAGCAGCCACAGTTCCTGTAATTGTAGCGATTAATAAGATAGATAAACCTAATGCGGATGTGGAACTTACCAAACAACAGTTAGCCAAAATAGGATTGGTTCCTGAGGATTGGGGAGGCCAGACTCTAACATGTGCTGTTTCTGCAAAAACTGGAGAAGGTGTAGATGAACTTTTAGAGTTAATTCTTCTTCAGGCAGAGATGATGGAACTTAAAGCAGATTTTGGAAGACCTGCAGTAGGGGTAGTGGTGGAAGCAAAATTGTCCAAAGGGAGAGGACCTTTAGCTACAGTGCTTATTCGTGAAGGGAAACTGAAAGTTTCTGATGTGGTGGTATGTGGGATGTATTGGGGAAGGATAAGAGCGATGTATGATGATTGGGGGAAAGAGGTAAAGGAAGTTTTCCCTTCTTATCCGGTAGAGATTTTAGGATTAAATGGAGTGCCTGAGCCTGCGGATACTTTATTTGTAGTTCCTGATGAAGATACTGCTAAAGAGATTGTAAAGAGGAAAGAAGAGGAAAGAAAAAAAGAAGTGAAACCAGTGCATATGCGTCTTGAGGATCTTTATAAGAGGGTAAGGGAGAAAGAAACTCAGGAGTTAAAACTGATTCTTAAGGCAGATGTAGGAGGAACTCTGGAGGCAGTTGAGAATTCCTTGAAGAAATTATCTACAGATGAGGTAAAGATAAATATTGTGCATAAAGGCGTGGGAACAATTGCTTCCTCAGATGTACTACTTGCTGAGGTAACTGATGCAGTAATATTGGGATTTCGTGTTACTGTAGATTCTCAAACAAAGAATTTAGCTAAACAGAAAGGAGTAGAAATTCGCCTTTATCAGATAATCTATGAATTAATTGACGATGTGAAACTTGCCTTAGAAGGAATGCTTACACCTGAAGTTAGAAGAGTCTTTTTGGGAAGAGTAATAATTAAAAAAGTTTTTAAACTTTCTAAGGCAACAATAGCCGGATGTATTGTAGAAAAAGGCAAGATAGTAAGAGGAGCAAAGTGTGAGTTGATTCGCAATAATGAGGTGATTTTTAAAGGAAGTATTGTTTCTTTAAAAAGATTTAAAGATGATGTGAAAGAAGTAAGTGAAGGTCAAGAATGTGGAATAAATATAGATTATAGTAATATAAAAGAAGAGGATATAATTGATGTATTTTTAGAAGAAAAGATTAAGCGGAAATTATGAGAATACTTAGTGGTATGCGTCCTACAGGAAAGCTACACTTAGGACACTGGGTGGGAGCTTTATCTAATTGGGTTAAATTGCAAGAAGAATATGAGTGTTTTTTTATGATTGCTGATTGGCATGCATTAATGAGTGAATATAAAAAAAGCTTCCAGCTTCGGGAAGTTATTATTGATAATCTTGCTGATTGGTTAGCCTGGGGGATAGATCCTGAAAAATCAGTAATTTTTATTCAGTCACAGATACAAGAGCATTTAGAGCTTTTTATGATTCTTTCTCTTCTTACTCCTATATCCTGGCTTTTTCGTTGTCCTACATTTAAAGAGCAAATAAAAGAGTTAAAAGAGAAAGAGATAAATACTTATGCTTTTTTAGGTTATCCAGTATTGCAAACTGCTGACATTATTCTTTATAAAGCTGATTATGTGCCTGTAGGAGAAGATCAACTTCCTCATTTAGAATTAGCCAGAGAAGTTGTTCGCCGTTTTCATTTTATTTATCAGAAAGAAATATTTGTTGAACCTCAAGCTTTACTTACCCAAACTCCTCGTCTTTTAGGGCTTGATGGGAGAAAGATGAGTAAAAGCTATGATAATTTTATTGCTCTAGATGAGGAGGAAGAGATTTTGCGGAGAAAGGTACTTTCTATGTTTACAGATCCAAAAAGAATTTACCGGCATGATAAAGGGCATCCTGATGAATGTAATGTGTTTAGTTATTATTCTGTTTTTTTTCCTCAAGAAAAGGAGGAGATAAAAAAAGCCTGTTTATCTGCTCAGATTGGTTGCAAAGACTGTAAAAATAAATTAGCAGATTTATTTGTTGAATTTATTGCTCCTTATCGGGAAAAAAAGAAAAAGATTTTAAAAGAGAAAAAAAATATTTATAATATTTTAAAAGAGGGGGAAAAGAGAGCAAAAAGTGTGGCAGAAAAAACCCTATCTGAAGCAAAAAAAGTTTTGGGAATAAATGAAGGTAAAATTAGAAATTTTTGAAGGACCTCTGGATTTGCTTCTTTATTTAATCAAAAAAAACCACATAAATATTTATGATATTCCCATCTCTTTAATCATTGAACAATATAAAGAGTTTCTTGCTTTTATGAAATCGTTAGATGTAAATATTGCTGGTGATTATTTAGTTATGTTGGCTGAACTTTTAAAGATAAAATCAAAGATGCTTCTTCCCTGCAAAAGTCAAGAATCAGAAGAAGAGGAAGAAGATCCTCGCAAAGATTTAGTAAAGAGATTATTAGAGTATGAGAAGTTCAGGAAAGCAGCAAATTTTTTACGGGAAAAAGAATCTACCTATGTGAATTTATATCGCCATTCTTTTGAGTTTCCCAAAGAAGTATATCTTGAGGTTTCTCTATTTGATTTGATTAAAGCTTTTAAAGCTACATTTAAAGATGTACCTCACAAGTTATTTTTTGAAATTGTCAAGGATGAGTTTACTATTGAGGAAAAAATGCATGATCTTCTGCATCTTTTTGTAGAAAAAAAGATAATAACCCTTAAGGAGCTTTTTTCTAAAGCAAAAAATAAATTAGAAATAATAGCTATATTTTTAGCATTGCTGGAACTTATACGCTTAAGGGAGATTGTTGCTTTTCAAAAAGAACCATTTGGACCTATTTTTATCTCACGCAGAGATTATATTTACTGTTATGTTTAAGGAAGAAAGAATTGTTGATTATTTTAAAGAAAATGAAGAAGAGAAAAGTTTTAATTTTGCTTTAAGACCAAAAGCTTTAGATGAGTTTATTGGACAGAAAGAGATCATCTCTTCTTTAAAAATAGCTATTCAGGCAGCTAAAGAAAGAGGTGAGTCCTTAGAACATATTCTTCTTTCTGGTCCTCCGGGTCTGGGAAAAACATCCTTAGCTTATTGTATTGCTCATGAGATGGGAACAAAGATTGTTACCACTACCGGTCCGGCAATTGAACGGGCAGGAGATTTGGTAGGGATTCTTACTAATTTAGAGAAGGGAGATATATTATTTATTGATGAAATTCACCGCCTTTCTCGGGTAGTGGAAGAGTTTCTTTATCCAGCAATGGAAAATTTTGAGATTGATTTTGTGGTAGATAAAGGTCCTTATGCAAAAAGCGTAAAATTTAATCTTAAGCCTTTTACTTTAATCGGTGCCACAACTCGCAAAGGACTTTTAAGCGCTCCTTTAAGAGGACGTTTCGGAATTTTTTTTGATTTTGATTTTTACTCTTCGGAAGATTTAAAATTGATTGTAAAAAGAAGCGCGCAACTTTTAAATATAAAAATTGATGAGGAAAGTGCTCAAGAGATTGCTTCTCGTTCAAGAGGTTCTCCGCGTCTGGCAAATAGATTACTGCGGCGAGTACGTGATTATGCGCAGGTAATAGGTAGAGGAGTAATTACTCTTAATTTGGTTAAGGAGGCTTTAGAAAAGATAAGGATAGATTCTTATGGATTAGATGAGTTGGATAGAAAATACTTGAAAGCAATTATTGAGATTCATAAAGGAGGACCGGCAGGTATTGAGGCGATTGCCGCTTCTTTAGGCGAGGATAAAGATACTTTAGAAGATGTTGTTGAACCTTATCTTTTAAAGAAAGGATTTATTAAACGCACACCTCGTGGAAGGATAGCTACAGAAATTGCTTTTTCTCATCTGAATATTTTTCCGAACAAAGAATAAAAGCTCTATGGAGAATTTTTTTGCTAAAACTTTAATAGTTTTAGGTTGTTTTCTTGTTATTTTAGGATTGATTTTTCTTTTTGCATCCAAAATTAAAATTCCTTTTTTAGGGAAACTGCCGGGAGATATTTTGATTAAAAAAGATAATTTTGTATTTTTCTTTCCTTTAACTACTTGCCTTCTTATCAGTATCCTTTTAACATTGCTTTTCCTTCTTTTGCGAAGATAATAAATGTTTAAGGTTTTAAAAAGAGATGAAAAAACAAAAGCAAGATTAGGTATTTTGAAGACAAGAAAAGGAATGATTTTTACTCCTTCTTTTTTCCCTGTGGCAACTCAGGCAGCAATTAAAGGAAGTATTTCAGAGAAACTGGCTGAGATAGGAATTGAGGGGATTTTAGTTAATGCGTATCATTTATTTCTTCGTCCAGGAACAGAGATTATTAAGTTATCTGGAGGGATACATAAATTTATGAATTTTAACAAAACGATTATTTCTGATAGTGGAGGATATCAAATTTTCAGTCTGGAGAAATTGAGAAAAATAACTGATGAAGGTGTAGAATTTCAATCTCATTTAGATGGTAAGACATTTTTTTTAACCCCTTATGATGTTATACAGATTCAGCTGGATATTGACAGTGATGTTATCCTCCCTTTAGATGAATGCGTAAAGTTTCCAACCTCTTTTGAATATGCGAAAGAGGCAAATTTGAGAACAATTAATTGGCTTATAAAATCTAAAAAGTTTTTTCAAAAATATAAAAAAGATGGAGTTTTATTTTTTGGCATAAATCAAGGCTCTACTTATCTTGATTTACGTAAAATTTCTTTAGAAAGTATTATTAATGTAGAAGTAGATGGGATAGCTTTGGGAGGTTTAAGTGTTGGCGAACCACCCCATTTAAGATATAATATTATTCATTTTCTTCAAGAGATTTTAGAGAAAAAAAAGAAGGAATTTCTTATATATTTTATGGGTTACGGAAAGCCAAAAGATATTTTAGAGGCAATTAGCTTAGGGGTGGATTTATTTGATTGTGTTGTTCCCACCCGTTTTGCCCGCACCGGAACTGTCTTTACTAATGAGGGAAAAATAGTTATAAGAAATGCTCAGTATGCAAAAGATTTTTCTCCTCTTGATAAGAATTGTTCCTGCTTTGTATGCAGAAATTATACCCGTGCATATCTGCGCCATCTTCTTAATGCTAAAGAGATAAATGCAGCAGTTTTGCTTACATATCACAATCTTTTCTGGTATCAGAGGTTTATAGAGAAAGTAAGAGAAGCTATATCCTGTGGTAAGTTTTTAGAATTTAAAGAAGAGTTTATTGCTAAATTTAAAGAATGATCATTGATGTGATTACTATATTTCCGAATATGTTTAAGCCAATACTGGGAGAATCAATAATTTTGCGTGCACAGAAAAAAGGTTTAGTGAAAATACGCATTCATAATTTAAGAGATTATTCTCATCTTTCTGGTAAAAAGGTTGACGCTCCTCCTTATGGAGGAGGAGAAGGTATGGTTTTCAGGGTTGAACCTCTATTTAATGCAGTGGAAAGTATTTTGGGATACAGGATTTATCCTAAGGAAAAAGAAGACCCTAAAAAAAGAATAATACTTTTTTCTCCTAAGGGTAAACTTTTAAATCAGAAGTTAGTAAAAAAATTTTTAGATTATGAACATTTAATCCTTATTGCTCCTCGCTACGAAGGAGTAGATGAGAGAGTAAGAGAATATTTAGCAGAGGAGGAAATTTCTATTGGAGATTATGTGCTTTCTGGAGGAGAACTTCCTTCTATGGTAT
>CAZESF010000056.1:0-6228 GCA_964515205.1 uncultured Planctomycetia bacterium | reverse complement strand
CATAGATAATGATTTTGGGACGATAAATTATTGCTCTTGCTATGGCTACTCTTTTCTTCATTCCCCCGCTTAATTGATAAGGATATAAATTTTGAGTTCCTTCTAAATCTACCATCTTCAAGGCATGGGAAATTTCTTTTTCAATCTGAGCCTCAGTTAAATCAGAGTGATGATATAAAGCAAATCCTACATTTTCCTTAACCGTTAGGAAATCAAATAAAGCACTACTTTGAAAAACTATTCCAAATTTTAATCTAATCTTATCTAATCTTTCCCTGGATAAAGAAGTAATCTCTGCACCATCAACATATATTTTTCCTTTATCAGGCTTGATAAGTCCAATAATGTGTTTTAAAAGCACAGTTTTGCCTGCACCACTTTTGCCTAAAATTAAAAAAGCTTGACCTTCCTCAACAGAAAAATTTATATCCTTTAAAATTTTCTTTTCCCCAAAACTTTTACTTACCTTTTCTAACTTTATAATCGTGCTCATACAAAAATAAAGTAGAAAATAGCTGTTAAAATACAATCACAAACAATAATTAGAATAAATGATCTTACTACCGAAGATGTAACTGCTTCCGCTACCTCAACTGATGATTGAGGCCTAAATCCTTCAAAACAAGAAATAAAAGCAATGATACTAGCAAAAAAAAGACTTTTTATTAATCCACTTACTATATCTTTATAAGTCAATGCCTCCAGAGTTAATTTAAGATAAAAAGAGAAAGGCAAAGAAAATTTCAATGCTCCCACAAGATACCCTCCCAGAACTCCTAAAAGATCAGCATAAACTACCAAAGCAGGACAAGAAATAACTAAAGCAATAAATCTGGGGACAACAAGATAATCTACAGGATTAACACTGAAAGCCTCTAAAGCATCGATCTGCTCACTTATCTTCATTGAGCCAATTCCTGCAGTAATAGAAGCTCCACTTCTTGCAGCAATAATCAAGCAACTTAATACGGGACCTAATTCTCGAGTTAAAGAAAGAACTACTAAAGGAGCAATATAAATCTCAGAAGATAATCTTTTAAGTTGATAAGCAGTTTGAAAAGCAATAATTATCCCCACAAAGAAAGAGATTAAAGAAACTAAAAATAGACTTTCTATTCCTACAGAGGTAATCTCCCGAATTATAGATTTAAGAGGTCTTTTTTTAGAAAACAAAAAATAGAAAGTATCTTGAACAAAAAGAACTAATTCGCCAAAATATCTAAAGAATCTTTCTACTTTGGCGATCATTATTTAAATAATTTTTGGAAGGAAAATAAAGAGATGAAAGCAAAACAATTTTCATTCAAAGATTAACTCTTCTCCTTTTCTTTTCACTAATACTTTAACTACACCGTCTTTTTTTTCTTTATCTTTAAATCTCCCCCGAATCATCTCTTCTGCTAAAGGATCCTCTAAAAATCTTTGAATTATCCTTTTTAATGGACGTGCTCCAAACATAGGGTCAAAACCTTTCTCAATAAAAAATTCCTTAGCTTCTTTTGATAATTCCACACAGAGATTTTGCTCACGAAGACGCTCATTAACATAAGAAATTTCAATCTCAACAATTTTTTCCAATGCTTCTTTATCTAAAGGCTTAAATACAATAATTTCATCTAAACGATTTAAAAATTCAGGTTTAAAGGTCTTTTTTACTTCTTCCAACAAAAGATTTTTCATCTCCTCATACTCAATCTCTTCCTTGATTGTTTTAAACCCTAAAGAACCTCTTTTTCTTATAATTTGTGCTCCTACGTTAGAGGTCATAATCAAAATAGTATTGCGGAAATCAACCTTTCTACCAAAACTATCAGTCAGACGTCCTTCCTCAAGAATCTGAAGAAGCAGGTTAAATACATCCGAATGTGCTTTCTCAATCTCATCCAAAAGAACTACCGCGTAAGGGCGCCTTCTAATTTTTTCAGTTAATTGCCCTCCTTCCTCATACCCTACATATCCAGGAGGAGCCCCAATTAGACGAGAAACATTAAACTTTTCCATATATTCACTCATATCTAATTGAACTAAAGCCTCCTCATCCCCAAACATAAACTCTGCCAAAATCCTGGCTAATAGAGTCTTGCCTACCCCAGTTGGACCTAAAAACATAAATGAGCCTATAGGACGACGGGGTTCTTTTATCCCTGCTCTTGCCCGTCGCACAGCACGTGCAATTGCCTTAATCGCCTCATCTTGCCCGACTACTTTTTTTCTTAATTCCTCCTCCATCCTTAACAACTTCTCTGACTCTTTCTCCTCTAACCGATAAATAGGTATACCGGTAATTTGTGAAACTAATCGTGCAATATCTTCTGCTCCTACTGTGGGAATAATCTGATCTCTTTTTTTACTCCATTCTCTGCGCTGAGCTTCCAATTTAAGACGTAAAGTTTTTTCTTCATCGCGCAGACGTGCCGCACCTTCAAAATCTTGCTGTTTTATTAAAGCCTCTTTTTCTTTTATTATCTCTTTTAATTTTCTTTCTATCTCCTGAATCTGGGGAGGCACAGTAAGTACAGCTAAACGCGCCCTTGCTCCTGCTTCATCGATTAAATCAATTGCTTTATCAGGCAAAAACCTTCCTGAAATATATCTATCAGAAAGTTTGGCTGCTGCCTCAAGTGCTTCATCAGAAAACTTTACCCGATGATGTGCCTCATATTTATCTCTTAACCCTTTTAAAATTTCAACAGTCTCATCAACTGTATTTGGTTCAACAAAAATAGGCTGGAAACGTCTCTCTAATGCCGCATCTTTCTCAATGTGTTTCCTGTATTCATCTAAGGTTGTTGCTCCAATACACTGAACTTCTCCTCGTGATAGTGCCGGTTTTAAAATATTGGAAGCATCAATTGCGCCTTCAGCAGCTCCTGCTCCCACTAAAGTATGTAATTCATCAATAAAAATAATTACATCCTTTGACCTTTTAATCTCCTCCATCACTGCCTTAATTCTTTCCTCAAACTGACCTCGGTATTTGGTTCCTGCAATCATCAATGCTAAATCCAAAGCAACAATCCTTTTATTTCTTAAAACCTCAGGAACATTGCCACTGACAATACTTTGCGCTAACCCCTCTACAATTGCAGTTTTTCCTACTCCTGCCTCACCCAAAAGTACAGGATTGTTCTTTGTACGGCGTGATAAAACTTGAATCACTCTTTCTATCTCAACTTTTCTTCCAATAACAGGATCTAACTTTCCCTCCTTAGCTAAGCGTGTTAAATCTCTCCCAAATGAATCTAAAGCAGGTGTCTTGGAGGTAGTTGGTGATGTCTGATGCGAACTTCCTCCTAATAAAGAGGCAATCTCTTCTTTTACTTTTTCTAAATCTACCCCTAAACCATATAAAACCTGTGCGGCTAAACCTTCCTCCTCCCTTAAAAGCCCTAAAAGAATATGTTCTGTTCCAATATAGTTATGTCCCAGATTCCGTGCCTCCTCAGCGGCTAACTCAAGTGCTTTCTTTGCTCGGGGAGTAAAGGGGAGATCTCCTCTTACCATGGTAATGCCTCCGGGAGAAATTAATCTTTCTAATTCTCTTCTTAATCTATTTAAATCTATACCTAAGTTTTGCAAAACTGCACAGGCAACACCTTCTCCTTCTCTTATCAATCCTAAAAGAATATGCTCTGTTCCAATATAATCATGATTGAAACGACGTGCCTCTTCCTTAGCCAAAACTAAAACTTTTCTTGCCCTTTCTGTAAAACGATTAAACATCGCCATTTAATTCCTTTCTTAAAATATAAGCACGTATGTAGTCTCTTTCTTCTTCTTTTAAAACCCTTCCTTCCTTTTTCTGAAGATGTGCTGGCTGTATTTTAATAAATAAATCCTTTATCAGTTGTCTTGAGACATTTTTAATTATACCCAAATCTATCCCCAAATACAAGAGGGAAAGATGATGCAATGCTTCTTTGGTAGTAATTAAACGTGCATGTTTAAGTATCCCTAAGGCTCTTGCAATATTATCTTCTAAACTAATTCTCTGTTTTTTTAAAAGAACTTGACGTGCTTGTTCCTCTTGTTCTTTCACCTGTCTTACAATCCCTGTTAAATTTTCTACCAATTCTTTCTCCGATAAACCCAAACTAACCTGATTAGAAATCTGGAAAAAATCTCCCAAAGCCTGTGTTCCCTCGCCAAATAGTCCTCTGCTGGTAAAAGAAAGCTTAGCCAAAAGCTCCAAGATTTTGTTAATTCTTTTTGTCATCACCAATCCTGGTAAATGTAACATACAAGAGGCACGCAGACCCGTTCCCACATTAGTAGGACAACTTGTCAAAAATCCTAAATTAGGAAGAAAAGCAAAGGACAGATAACCAGATAAACAATCATCTAAATAATTAATCCTCTCCCAAAGTTCACCTAACTTAAACCCTCCTTCCAATATCTGAAATCTTATATGGTCCTCCTCATTAATCATTATGGAAATCTTCTCATCAAAAGATATGACTAATCCTTTCCCTGAGGAATTGATCATATGCTCCTGGCTGATAAGGTGCCTTTCTAAAAGAAATTGTTTATCTAAAATATTTAAATCTTCCATATTTATAAAAAAAGCTTTTTTAAATTCTTCTAATCTAAGTATTGCTGATTTCACCTTTTTTCTTATTTCCTCTCTCTCAGAGGAATTTGCTCTTTCTGGAAAAGGAAAATTAGCCAAATTTCGTGCTAAACGAATACGAGAGGAAAAAATTATATTCTCCTCGGAATCCTTAATCCAACTTACTGGTCTTTTTAAAAATTCTTCAAACATTTCTCTTTTTCTCCAATTCTTTTATCTCATCTCGGATATGTGCTGCTTCCTCATAAGCCTCTAATTTTATTGCTTTAGTCAGTTTTTTTCTTAACTCTTCAATCTTTCTTTCCAAAATCTCCTCCTCACTTAAAAAATGCGGAAATTTACCTACATATTCAGTAGAACCATGAATTTTTCTTAACAAAGGAATTAATTTCTCATAAAAAGTCTTATAACACTGAGAACATCCCAATTTGCCTTTTTTGCGAAATTCACTAAAAGTCAAATTACACTTAGGGCATTTTAAAATTCTTCTTTCTTTTTTTCCTTCTGGCTTCCCTTCTTTTACTAATCCCGCTAAAAACTCGGAAAGAGTCAATTGATTTTTTATCTCTTCTGTTTTTAATTTTGCACACTTAGAACATAAATGAAGTTCTATAATTTTATCTCCAACAATTTCGGTAAGATGGATGGTAGCTATATTTTTATGGCAAATATCACAAAGCATCTTAAAGAGTGTATCTTATTCCATCCTTTTTTGTAAGTTTTCTGAATTCCTTCATAATTAATTTTGTAACTTTACCGGGTCTGCCTTCTCCAATTTTACGCCCATCAATTTTTACTACAGGGACAATCTCAGCTGCGGTTCCGGTTAAGAAACACTCCTGACTTATATAAAGCTCATGACGGGTTAAAACATGCTCATGGGTAGGAATTTTTAATTTTTTAGCAATCTCTAAGACTGTGTCTCTGGTTATTCCACGTAAAGTTCCCATACACTGGGGAGGAGTATAAAGCTCTCCTTTTTTAACAACAAAAATATTATCTCCTGTGCATTCGGCAATATAACCTAAGTGGTCCATCATTAAAGCTTCCTCATACCCACAATTTATCGCTTCTATTTTGGCTAAAATATTATTTAGATAATTTAAAGATTTAATTTGTGGATTTAATGCTTCCGGTAAATTTCTAATTGTAGGAACAGTAATTATCTCCATTCCTTCCTCATAAAGCTTCTTAGGATAAAGTGTAATTTTATCAGTAATAATTACTACTGTCTCATTGCCTTTACATTTTCTGGGATCCAATCCCAAATCTCCCTCGCCCCTTGAGACTACAATTCTTATATAAGCATCTTTAAGCCGATTTGCCTTCAAAGTTTTAATTACCGCATCAATCATCTCTTTCTTTGTAAGAGGGATATCAAGCATAATTGTATGTGCAGATTCATAAAGACGATCAATATGTTCTTTAAGTTTAAAAACTAAACAATTATAAGCCCTTATTCCCTCAAATACCCCATCTCCATATAAAAACCCATGGTCAAATACAGAAACTTTTGCATCTTTTTTATCTACTAATTTTCCATTTAGATATACTTTCATAACCCCCCTTCTTTCCCAATCTCCTTTAAACTAATCCTCCCTCCTTTATATAAACAACCCTTTCTGCTTTCTTAGCCAATTCTACATTATGAGTTACAA
>CAZESF010000055.1:0-6410 GCA_964515205.1 uncultured Planctomycetia bacterium | reverse complement strand
GTTATAAGATTCCTTTTTCTTTACCTGAGGAGGCAATCTCCTTATTAGAAAGTTTCTCTTCTAATAAAGATATCCTTGTTACTTTGTTTGATGATGGAGAAAAATTTGGACTTTGGCCACATACATTTGATTGGGTATATAAAAAAGGATGGCTTAAAAACTTTTTTTCTCTTCTTACAAGATCTGACAAAATTATAACTGTTAAAGCAGAAGAAGCAATAGAAAAATTTTCTTCTCAAGGTCTAATTTATCTTCCTTGTGCTTCTTATGAAGAAATGGGAGAATGGGTGCTTGAGCCTTCTGCTTTTTTTGTATATGAGGAGTTAAAAAATCGTCTTAAAAATAAACCTGAATTTTTTAATTTTTTAAGAGGAGGCTTTTTTAAAAATTTTTATACTAAGTATCCTCGACTAAATTATCTTCATAAAAGAATGCTTTATTTAAGTCAAAAGATAAATAAATATGGTGATAAAAAGAAAGATAAAAAGATGTTTACAAGTCTTTGGAAAGCTCAATGTAATTGTGGTTATTGGCATGGAATATTTGGTGGCTTTTATCTTTCTCATATAAGAGGAGCAATTTATGAAAATTTAATTAAAGCAGAGAAAGAATTAGATAAAAAAATAGGAAAAGAGATTTTAAAAGAAGAAGTTGATTTAGATTTAGATGGATACAAAGAGATAATTTTTAAAAATAACTATCTTAGCTGTGTTTTCTCTTCTCGGGGAGGAACGATATTAGAGTTAAGTTATAAAAATAAAGCATTTAATTTTTTAAATACGATTACACGTAGAGAAGAATCTTATCATAAAAATATAAAAGAGAAAATAAAAAAAGATTTAAAGGATGTAGCCACAATTCATAAGATCATTCAGGCTAAAGAAGAAAATTTAGATAGATACTTGATTTATGATTGTTATGAGAAGACAGCTTTAATTGACCATCTTGTTAGCAAGGATATAACTTTAGAAAAATTTAAAAAAGCAGAAGGCTTTGAGAGTTTAGCAAATAAAGAATATTCCTATGCAATTTTTAAAAAGAAGAAAGGCGTGGATTTACTTTTTAAACTAAAAAATAAAAAATTAAATTTTTCAAAAAGAATCGCATTTTTCAAAGAAGCACAAATTCTTGCAGAATATGCTTTTTCTTCCTTTGATTTTAAAAGATATAATTTTGGAATAGAGTTTAATTTATTTTTTCTCTCTCCTTCAGATATCAAAATTGAAGAGAAAGATTTTGCTCTAAAAGATTTTGTTCTTAAAGAGAAAGAAAGTCTTGAAATTAAGGATAATTTGAAGAAAATAATTATAGACTTTGATTTTAATGAAAAAATAGATATTTTTTTATTTCCTATATATTCAATTTCTTCTTCAGAATCAGGATTTGAGAGAGTATTTCAGGAGATTTGTATCCTGTTTATTCTTAAAGAAAAAAGTGAAAGGTTTCTTTTAAGTTTTCAAATAAAGGATTTTTAAAAAGGAGGAGGCATGGCGAGAGGAAAGGTCAAAAGAGTTGTAAGAAAAAAAGTTAAAAAGCAGGAGGAAAACTTTAATTGGACATTAGAAAAAATAGCAAATTTTGTAAAAGAAAAAGCATATTATATTTGGGAAGAAGAGGGAAAACCACAAGGGAAAGATTTAGATATATGGTTAAAAGCAGAAAAAGAAGTTCTTTCTCGGTTGATTAAAACTTGAGGAGGGGTGCGAGAGCCTGGTTGAATCGGCACGACTGGAAATCGTGTAGCCCGCCAAAAGCGGGCTCGAGGGTTCAAATCCCTCCCCCTCCGTAAAGTTAATATGAGAAAAGAAAAAGTTTATCTTTTAGATGTAGATTACAAAAATATAGGAGGGGGAACGAAAATTGTTCTTTATGGGAGAAATAAAAAAAGAGAAAAAATCGCAATAATTGATTCTCATTACCAGCCTTATTTTTATGTTTTGCCTTCCAATTTAGAAAAAGCAAAAAAGGATATAGAAGAAGTTTTAAAAAAGAGCAATTTTAAAGTAGAAAGAATAGAAAAAACAAGAAAAATATGGCACAATATGCACGATTTTCTTAAAATAACTTGCCGTTTTGCTCAAGAAGTATATAAAATACGGGATCTTATAAAAAAGTTAGAGGTAAAAAGAGGAGGTAGTGGTTCAGTTATAGATGAGTTTGAATATCAGTTAAGTTTTCCTCGAGGATATTTGGTGGATAAAGAGATTTCTGGAGTTGATTGTATTGAAGTGGAAGGAGAAGAGATAGAGAAGAAAGATATTTTTGATGTAGATATAGTTTTGGAGGCAGAAAAGATAAAAAAGATTGAGGAAACTTCTTCTTATAAAATTTTATCCTTTGATATAGAAGTGGTGGAAGAGAAAGGAGAAAGAAAAATAGTGATGATTTCTCTTTATGGAGAAAATTTAAAAAAAGTACTTACTTATAAAAAAGCTTCCTTTTCTTCTTTTGTAGAGGTATTCAGAGATGAGAAAGAAATCTTAAATAAATTTATAGAAATAATAAAAGATTATGATCCTGATATCATTGTAGGTTATAATTCTGATGGGTATGATTTTGAAGTGATAAAGAAAAGAGCAGATAAATTAAGGATAAATTTAGATTCTCTTTCTTGGGATAAATCAGGCGTTATTTTTTCAAAGAGAGCACGCACAAGCACAGCAAGGCTGAAAGGAAGAGTGCATATAGATATTTTTAATTTTGTAAATAATATTCTTTCTCCGATTTTACAGACAGAAGTATTGAGTTTAGATGCTGTGGCAGGTGAAATTTTAGGAGATAAGAAAATTCAGATGGAGTATCAGGATATACTGGAGGCTTGGCAGAAGAATAAAGATTTAGAGAAACTGGCATCTTACTGCCTTAAAGATTCCCAGTTAACTTTTAGATTGGCAAAAATTCTTTTACCCCAAATTTTGGAATTAACCCGTATTGTGGGTCAAAGTATATTTGATACTTCACGAATGATGTATAGTCAGCTGGTGGAATGGTTTTATACTAAATGGGCTAAAAAGACAGACAGGATAGTTCCCAATCAGCCTAAGTTTGATGAAATTCTTAAACGTCAGAAAGAGACTTATCTGGGAGGATATGTTAAAGAGCCTCAGGCAGGTATTCATGAAAACATTGCGGTAATTGATTTTGCTTCTTTGTATCCTTCTATAATTTCTACTTATAATGTCTCTTTAGAAACACTTAAATGTGATTGTTGTAAAGATAATGGATTTAGGATTGAGGGGCTAAATACTTGGTTTTGTAAAAAAAGAAGGGGGTTTGAATCAGAGATAATTGAGAATTTGCTTAAGGAAAGAGAGAAGTTGAAAAGAAGAATGAAGGAACTTAGCGAGGATAGTTTAGAATATAATCTTTTAGATAATCGTCAAAAGGCTTTAAAAATAATCGCTAATGCCAGTTATGGTTATTATGCTTTTAGTGCAAGTAAATGGTATAGTAAAGACTGCGCTCAGGCAATAACCTGGTGGGGAAGATTCTGGATAAAAAGGATTATGGAAGAGGCAGAAAAGCAAGGTTTTTCTGTTATTTATGGTGATACGGATTCGGCTTTTTTGGGTTTAGACAAGAAAAACAAAGAAGAGCTTTTTTCTTTTTTAAAAGAGATGAATAAGAAACTGCCTGGAATAATGAGGATAGAGCTGGAGAATTTTTATTTGAGAGGGATTTTTATTCCTAAGGAGACTAATAAAGGTGTAGCTAAGAAAAGATATGCTTTAGTTGATGAAAAAGGAAGACTGAAAGTAAGGGGCCTTGAGAAAGTAAGAAGAGATTGGTCAAATTTAGCAAAAAATCTTCAGGAAGATATTTTACATCTTATTCTAGAAAAAAATGCAATTGAGGAAGCAGTTCAATTGGTGAGAGAAAAGATCAAAGCTTTAAAAGAGTTAAAAATTAGTCTGCGAGACTTAACAGTTTATGAACAGATTACCAAGCCCCTTTCTGATTACAAGCTTATTTCTCCTCATGTTGCTGCAGCAAAGCGATTAAAAGAAAAAGGAATTCCTGTGGGGGAAGGAACGGTGGTAGGATTTGTGATTAAGAAAGGTTTGGGCTCTATCAGTAAGAAAGCATATCCGGTAGAGTTTATAAATTTGGAAGATATAGATAAAGATTATTATATTCACCATCAGATTTTACCTGCTTCTTTAAGGATTTTGAAAGTTTTGGGAATAAAGGAATCGGATATTTTAAATTAATTAAAAAGGAGGCAGAATGAAGAAAGGATTGATTTTATTTCTCTCTTTTTTATTTATTCTCAGTATTTTTTCTCAAACTAAAAAAGTGGTGATGATTATTGCCCCTTCTAATTTTCGTGATGAGGAGCTTTTTGTAACAAAAAAAGTTTTGAAGGATAAAGGTATAGAGGTAAAGGTTGCCTCTGTAAAAAAGACCTCTATCCATGGAATGCTGGAGGGAAGTATTATTCCTGATTTAAAACTTGATGAGGTAAATTTAGATGAGTTTGATGGGATAATTTTTGTAGGAGGCATTGGAGCTCAGTTTTACTGGGGGTATGAACCTGCTTTAAAACTTGCTCAAGAAGCTTTTAAGAAGGGGAAAGTTATAGGAGCTATTTGTATTGCTCCTGTGATTTTGGCTAATGCAGGAATATTGGAGGGTAAAAAATCCACTGTATGGCGTTCAGAAGCAGGAAGAATCAAAGCAAAAGGCGCTATTTATATTGAGGAATCTGTTGTGAGAGATGGAAATATTATTACTGCTTCAGGTCCTCAGGCGGCAGAAAAATTTGGCAAGATGATTGCGCAAGCTCTTTTTAAAAGATAAATTTATTATTTAAATAAGAAGATATATCGCAAAAGAAAAAGTAAAGAGAATACAAAAACCAAAACAGGAATCTCTTTAAGTTTCCCTTTTACCAGCTTAAGAAAAGTATAAGTAATAAATCCAAAAGAAATTCCCTCAGTAATAGAGAAAGTTAAAGGAATAGTAATAATAGTTACAAAAGCAGGAAAACTTTCTGAAAATTCATTCCAGTTAATTTTTCTTATATTAGAAAGCATAAACCATCCCACAATAATTAAAGAAGGAGCAATTATTGGATAAGTATTAAATCCGTCTATTTTTACAGGAGCAGAGACCATTTTTATTAAAGGATAAAATACTAAAGAGATAAGAAACATAAAAGCAGTAACTAAATTAGCAATACCGGTTCGGGCACCTTCAGCAATTCCGGTTGAACTTTCAATATAACTGGTTATCGTGGAAGTTCCCAAAAGAGTCCCTGTAACTGTCCCCAAGGCATCAGAAAATAAAGCACCTCGTGCACGGGGAAGTTTTCCTTCTTTTAAGAAATTAGCCTGTTCTGCCAATCCGATTAAGGTTCCCACAGTATCAAATAAGTCTAAAAAAAGGAAAATGAAAATCACACTTAACATATTTATTTTTAAAGCACCCAGTATATCCAATTTTAAAAAAGTAGAAGATAAAGAAGGAATCCTGCCAATTATTCCTTCAAATTTTACCATTCCAACAAGAAGCGCAACAGCTAAATTAGAAAGAATTCCTACCAGGATCGCTCCTTTTACTTTTTTACTGATTAAAAAAGCAATAAGCAGAAGACCAAAAATAGAAAGCAGAGCAGATTTACTTTTAATATCTCCCAGACTAACAAATGTATGAGGATTTGCTTTAATAATTCCTGACCACTCCAGTCCTATAAGAGTAATAAGAAGCCCAATTCCTACACATATGGCATGTTTTAAAGAAGAAGGCACAGCATTAATTATTTTTTCTCTTAATCCCCAGAAAGAAAGAATTAAAAAAATTACGCCGGCAATGAAATTTGCTCCTAAAGCAACCTGCCAGCTTACTCCTAAAGCAAGACAGACTCCATATACAAAATAAAAATTATGTCCCATTGCTGGAGCTAAAGCAAAAGGATAATTGGCAAGAATTGCCATAAAAATCATTGCAATAGCTGAGGAGATGCAGGTTGCCACCATCACTGCTCCTTTATCCATTCCTGTCTGATACAGCACAATAGGTTGAATAAAGATTATATAAGACATAGTAAAAAAAGTAGTTAGACCTCCAATGATTTCTTTTCGCAGAAATGAGGAAGAAGTTTTTAAAGAGGGAAAAGCGTTTATCTTAAACATAAATTTATTTTAATAACTTGAATAAAAAATTGCAAGATTTTGAATAAGGAAGGATTAAACCTGATATGTAATGAGAATTGATAATTATTATTCGCATGTTTTCACCTTCTGGGAATAGCTTCCCATTTTAAATATCAACAAAACTTTAATTCACTCTGGGAGAAGAGGTTGTTTTATTTATCTTTCTTCATAAATGCAACTAAAATTTGCGAAAATATTTTACACTACCCTAAATTCGTGATTCTTTACATCGGTGTAAAATTGAGTATAATTTAA
>CAZESF010000054.1:0-6516 GCA_964515205.1 uncultured Planctomycetia bacterium | reverse complement strand
TAATTACAGAAATTTTAACTATTCCTACAATTGGTATTGGTGCCGGACCTTTTTGCGATGGACAGGTTTTGGTTCTTTATGATGTTTTAGGTTTATATAAAAAAATTCGTCCTAAATTCGTAAAGGTCTATAAAGATTTATCAGTATTTATTAAGGAAGCAGTAACTGAATATATAAAAGAGGTAAAAAGTCTCCAGTTTCCTTTATCTTCCCATTCTTTTTCTATTTCTTTAGAGGTTGTAAAGAAGTTAAAAAAAGATTTAGGTTAATTTGATTGAAACCAATTCAACCTACAGATTTGGCAGAGAAATGTAATTTTATTTTAAAAATAAACTTGGTTTCTAATTCCTTGGACAAAATTATAGTACAATAAATAAAATAAAAAGTCTTTAATTGAGAAGGATTTGGAAAGTAGATGTTTTAAGGGGAGCGAATTGATGTTTGTGAGGATAAAAAGATTGTTTAATTAAAAGGGGATGTCCAAAAATAGGGAAGGTAACCCATTAGGATAGAGGATAATTGATAATGTTATTTTTTGATTTAAAAAAACTTAGAGATTTAAAAAATATATAAAAGATATGGATTTTATTCTTATAGCCTATTCAGGAGGAGTAGATAGCACATTTACTTAAAGTTGCAAAAGATGTTTTGAAAGATAGGGTATTAGCAGTCACAGCGAAATCCGAAGCTTATCTCTTAGATGAAATTTTGTAAGCCAAAAAATTAGCAAAAAAATTAAAATTAGACATTTAATTATACATACCAATAAATTGAAAAATGCCATTTTTGTTAAGAATCTTCCTGATAGATGTTATTGGTGTAAGAAAGAATTGTTTTTTAAATTAAAAAAATATCTAAGAAAAACAGAATCAATTATGTTGCCGATGGAATTAACTTTGATGATTTAAAAAATTTCCAGCAGGTATAGAATCAGCCAGAGAATTAGGGATAGACATTCTTTAGAAGAAGCGAAACTTACTAAAGAAAAAAGTCGCATTTTATCTAAGAATATGAAACTACCAACATGGAATAAGCCACAATTTGCTTGTCTTGCTTCAAGAATTCCCTTATGGAGAAGAAACCACAAAAAGAAAATTAAAAATGATTTCTGAGGCAGAGAAATGTTTGAAAAAAATAGGTTTTGAACAAATCCGTGTAAGGCACCATAGAGATATCGTAAGAATAGAGGTTTTATCTGAGGATTTAGAATATCTAAGTAAAAAGTAGATCAGAGAAAATTTAAAGAAATTGGTTACAAATACATAACTTTAGATTTAGAAGGTTATAGAAGCGGAAGTTTAATGGAGTATTAAGATGAATGAGTCGAGTAAAATCTATTCTATCCAGATGTGATTCACTTTGAGGATGGCGATAAAATCTCGACTTACAGAGTTGGCTGGAAAAGTATATATTTTAAAGAAAGCAAGTTGGTACTTAGTATGAATATTGTCCTAATTAAAAAAGGGAAGTTGTCTAAAAATAGGGAGGGGGTAACTAGTTTTTAGTTGACCACAGGTTAATTATCTATTATGATTTTACTTATTGATGAAAATAATCATATTAGGAAGGTAAATAAAAGAACAGATTATTGTTTAAACAAGAAGGTAAGTCGGTATAATATTTCCTATGCCTAAGATCTATATTAAGACTTATGGCTGTCAGATGAATGATCGAGACTCAGAGGCTTTAGCTGGTTTATTGATAGAGAAAGGATTTAAGTTGGTGAATGATGTTTTTCCTGCGGATGTAATTTTAATCAATACCTGTTCTGTGCGTGAGCATGCCGAGCAAAGAGCCTTATCTTTTTTAGGAACACTTAAAGGATTAAAAAGTCAAAAAAATAAAATTATTGGACTTATTGGCTGTATGGCAAAAAATAGAGGTGAGGAACTTTTTAAAAAGCTTTCTTATTTAGATTTGATTATTGCACCATCCAATTTTGATAGAATACCCTATTATCTGGAGAAAATTACAAAAGATAAAATACGCATAATAGATTTAGAAGAAAGAAAAAGGGAAGAATTTTTTTATCACTCCTCATTTCGTTTTGATAGGTCTTCTGCTTATGTGGTGATTTCTACAGGCTGTTCCAATTTCTGCTCTTATTGTGTAGTTCCTTTTACCCGGGGAAGACTGAAGATAAGAAATTATCGCGATATAATAGAAGAGATAAAGCAAAATGTTGATATGGGGATAAAAAAAATTACTCTTTTAGGACAAAATGTTAATGATTATGTATTTAGGGCTTCTAAAGATAAGATTATAAATTTTGTAGATCTTTTGGCAAAAATAGAGAAAATTGAAGGAGTAGAAGAAATTGATTTTATCACTTCTCATCCTAAAAACACAACAAAGGATTTATTTTTCTTAATGGCCTCTTCAAAAAAGATAAGAAAACATTTACATCTTCCTTTTCAGTCCGGATCAAATAAGATTCTTAAACTGATGAGAAGAGGTTATACTAAAGAAAAGTATTTAGAATTAGTAGAGGAATATAAAAAAATTGTTAAAGGTACAATAAGCACAGATGTAATTGTAGGTTTCCCTTATGAGGAGGAAGAAGATTTTTTAGAGACTGAGGAGCTTCTTAAGACGATAAAATTTAAATATGCTTATATATTTAAATATTCTCCCCGTCCTCATACAGAAGCATTTAGCTGGCCGGATACTGTGTCTTTAGAAGAAAAACAAAGAAGACATGCTCTTCTTTTAGATTTACAAAAAAAGGTTTCCTTATGTTGTTAAGATTTTTAATTTCTTTGGTAATAATTGCCTTTTCTTTGGTTCTTAAAGCAGAAGAAGTCAAATCTAAGCTCTATCTAAATGAAGATTATGAAAGTTGCGTTAAAAGTTCAGATAAAGATAGTTGCTATCAAATTTATCTTTCAGGATTATGCTATCTTAAATTAAGAAAATATACAAAGGCACGCAATATTTTTCGTGAAGTTATAAAAAGATATCCTCATAGTAAATATGCTGTAATCTCTTTAATTAAATTAGGTGATGCTTATCTTTTAGAAGGAAAATATACTGAGGCTAAAGTGGCTTATAAAAGTGCATTGGAAAAAAAGAGGGTAGAAGGATTCTTACCTTTAGTTTATTTACGTTTAGCTCAGGTCTTTGCTAAGGAAGGAAATTGGCAGAAAGAAAAAGAATTTATTGATAGGATAAAACATGAGTATCCTAATAGTATAGAGAAAGAATTGGCACAAGCTTTAGAGAAGCGAGGATTCTTTTTTACTATTCAGGTGGGAGCTTTTGTTAATTTTAAAAATGCTTACTCTCTTTTAAAAGAATTAAAGAAAAAATATCCGGCATATTTAGTTAAGGAAAGGAAAGGAAAGATTGTTTTTTACAAAGTAAGAGTAGGAAAATTTAAAAAAAGAAAAGAGGCTGAGCAAATTTATGAAAAATTAATAGAAGAGAATTACCCTGCCTGTTTTTATCCTTAAACCTATGAAAATCGTCTTCATTGTTGGTCCTACCGCTACAGGAAAAAGCGATTTAGCTTCTAAATTAGCAGAAAAGACTTCAGGATGTGTTATCTCTTGTGATTCTATGTTAGTATATAAAGAACCAAAGGTTATTACTTCCAAACCTTCCTCAGATATTTTAAAAAAAATAAAGCATTATTTTGTGGATATTATCTCGGTAAAAGATACCTACAATGTATTTCTCTATTTTAAAGAAGCAACAGAGCTAATTAAAAAACTTTATAAAAAAAAGATATCCATGATTGTATGTGGAGGCACTGGACTTTATTTTAAAGCATTACTTGATGGAATATTTGGGGGAGTCTCAGCTGATGAAAAACTGCGTCGGGAATTAAAAAAAGAAGCAGAAGAGAAAGGAAAAGAATATTTGTATAACAAGCTTAAAGAGATAGACCATCATACTGCAGAAAAAATTTCCCCTTCAGATTTAAAAAGAATAATTCGTGCTTTAGAGGTTTATTATCTTACAGGTAAAACTATTAGCTGGTATAAAAAAAGAAGTAAAGGATTATGGGGCGAGTTTCCTATAAAGATTTTCGGTTTAACTTTAAGAAGAGATTTACTTTATAAAAAGATTAATGAAAGGGTTGAGAATATGTTTAGAAAAGGAGCAGTGGAAGAGGTTAGAAAAATTTTAGAGATTGGTCCCAGTATCACTGCAGAAAAGATTATTGGGATAAAAGAAATTGATTTATTTTTAAAAGGACAAATTTCTTTAGAGGAAGCAAAGGAATTAATGAAGAAAAATACACGTCGTTTTGCCAAAAGACAATTTACCTGGTTCAGGAAAGATGAAAGGATTGATTGGATAGATGTAGAGGGGAAATCTTTAGATTCTCTTGTAGAAAGGATTTTAAGAGATGTATGAGACAGAAAAAAAAGAGAAAGCACTTTTAGTTGTTGTTATTATTGAAGAAGAAAAAGAAGGATGGAGTCAAGAAGAGTTAGCCGAAGAGTTTAAAAATTTAGTTATTTCTGCTGGAATTGAAGTAGTAGACTTGATATTTGTAAAAAGAAAAGTTCCTACCCCTTCTTTTTATATCGGGAAAGGAAAAACCTATGAGATCGCCAAAATAGCACAGGAGAAAAAAGTAGATGTAGTTATATTTAATAACAATTTAAGTTTTACTCAACAGAGAAATTTAGAAGATATTTTAATGATTAAGACTATTGATCGCACACAACTTATCTTGGATATTTTTGCTCGCCACGCTCATACGCAGGAAGGAAGTATACAGGTAGAATTAGCACAATTAGAGTATCTTTTGCCTCGACTTAAAGGAAAAGGAATAATGCTTTCTCGCTTAGGTGGTGGAATTGGAACAAGGGGGCCGGGAGAGAAAAAATTGGAAGTAGACAGACGCCGTATTGAAGATAGGATTTTTAAATTAAAAGAGAAATTGGAAAAATTGAGAAAGCATCGTCATCTTTTAAGAAAAAGAAGAAAAAAAGAAAATATAAAGATATGTTCTCTTGTAGGTTATACTAATGCAGGAAAAACAACTTTACTTAATGCATTAGTGAATGATACCCAAAAAACTTCCGATAGCCTTTTTACTACTTTAGATCCGATAACCAGAAGACTTAATCTTTCTGATAATTTAGAAGTAATTATTACCGATACTGTAGGATTTTTGTATAAATTGCCTCCTAATTTGATTGAGGCTTTTCATGCTACTTTGGAAGAATTACAATTTTCTGATCTACTTCTACATGTTGTAGATATAAGTAATAAAAATTATGAAAAGCTAATTTCTGCGGTAAAGGAAGTTTTAGAAGAGCTTCATTTAGAGAAAAAGTCGCAGATTTTAGTGTTTAATAAAATAGATAAAGTTGATTCTTCTTGGTTGAATAATATTAAGATAAAATATCCACAAGCTCTTTTTGCTTCGGCATTAAAGAAAATAAATCTGGATACACTTCTTGAGAGAATAAAAAAAGAGTTATTTTCTCTTGAGTATTTTAAATTAAGAATCTCTCTAAATTTTCTTAAAATTTTAGATTATCTTTATACGCACACTCAAGTTTTAAAAGTTGAGTACTTTTCTCAAGAAGCGATAGTTTGGATAAAAGCTCAGAGTTCATTAATTCCTTATTTAGAAAAAAAAGGTATAACTGTTGAAAAAATATAAATATTTTTCAAGAAAATTTCAAATTTTTTTCTATAAAAAATTAAAAATTTTTTTAAAAAAAACTTGACAAATTTCTATTTTTATGGTATATAAAAACTCGGAAATGAGAAAGAATCACGAAGATTTTTTTGATGTTAAAATTCCTGAAAATGAGCCTATTTATCCTTTAAATATTGTATGTAAACTTTTAAAAATGCATTCTTGGACAATTAATGAGATTATAAAAGAAGGAATTGTACATCCTAAAAAGATAGGGAAGAGAAAAAAATTATTTTCTTACAAAGATATTTGTCGTCTTAAATATGTAAAATATCTTATAGAGAAAAAGGGGGTAAATATTCAAGGGGTGAAGGTTATTTTGGAAATAAGAAAAGAAATCTAAGCCTTGCGGACACAAATTTAATGAAAGGAGGTGAGATTATGAAGTTAGTCAGATTCAGAGAAGATCCTTGGAGGGCTTTGGAGGATTTACAAAAAGAGATTAATAAATTATTTGATTTCTCTTTTACCAAAATGCCTGCATCTTTGGATATTTCTTCGCCTTCAGTGGATATCTATGAAGATAAAGACAATGTCTATGTTGAGGCGGATTTGCCTGGTTTTGAGCAAAAAGATATTAATTTATCTTTAAAAGGCGATACGCTTACTATCTCTGCAGAGAAAGAGGAGAAAAAAGAAGAAAAGAAAAAAGGTTATCTTCGCTGTGAGCGCTTTCAGGGAAAATTTTATCGCGAATTGGAACTCCCCCGTAAGGTAGATGCTTCCGGGATAAAAGCAGTATATAAAAATGGGGTACTTAAAATTACTCTTCCTAAGAAAGAGGAGGAAAAGAAGAAAGAGATAAAGATAGATATAGAATAATAAAAATGAAGTGTCCGCAAGGCTTAGAT
>CAZESF010000053.1:0-6544 GCA_964515205.1 uncultured Planctomycetia bacterium | reverse complement strand
TTATTGAAAAAATCCTGAAGCAGGGATATAATTTTTTTAAAAAAGGGAGATTTAAAGGGTCGCATATACTTAAAAACTACCTGAATTAAGAGTTTTGCTTTTGGGATGAAAAATTATGATATTATGAAAACCTACCTCCTTGAAAAAAGATATAATAATGAAGGTTGTTTAAAGAAAGGAGGTAGGTATGGGAATTGACCAGCACAAAAGATATTCTCACATCATGGTAATTGATGAGGTAGGGGATATAGTAGAAGAAAGAAAACTATACCGCACTTAATAAAAAGGATTGTCTCCCTTAATTTGATACAGTTTAAACAGAGGTTCTTTTTTGTCTGGATCGGTATATTCCTTAAATATAAATTCAGAAGTCCCTTGAGTTTTAAAGAGTCTATTGTGGTTTTTAATTATCTTCCTGAACCAATGTAATTTTATCAAAATCATCCCATCTTTTTTAAGACAGGAATCGACCACAAAAAATATTTTTGCAGAAGAAACTTTAAAGAAATTATCTCGCAAATTCTTTTTAAAGAAATAATAATTAGGAAAGTCAGTATCGATAAAGCTCATTATACTTTCTGTGTCCTTATTCTGGTAGGCATCCTCTATTTCAAGAAGAATGTTTTCTATTCTTATTCCAATATCTACATTCAGTGCGTTTTCAGCTCCTGCCGACAGAAAGGCTATCTCAAGAACAAAAAATATAAATATCCTTAAAAAAGTTAAGTTTCTTTTAAAAAGGGAAATTCTCTGTCTGAACATTGTTATTCATATTTAATTCCGGCAATTTTTTATTAGGATCAATTTCTACTTTTAAAGTATCCCCTACACCGGGAATAAAAGTTACCCCGGAAAAAGTATGACTTAAAGTAGTCTGAGAACCAGCGCGCAAAAAACTTATTGTTTTGGTAACCTGCAAAGTTGTTCCTCCCGCACTTTTATAAGTAATTCTTACCTCGAAATTCTTGGCATCTTGAGTTCCTTTATTCTTTATGGTAATGCCAGAAATTACAAGGTTTAACCCTTGCAGTTGAGCTGATAAATTAGAAAGAATTAACTGTAAATCCACAGTAGCAAAAAGAGTAGAACCAAAAATAGTATTTCCTTGCATATTAGCAATAAGCCATTTACCGTCCTTTTTAATAAATCTAATTACCATATTGGCAGTGTCTCTGTAATTTGTACCTGTTGGGAGCATAAATCTTTTTTGCCAGTAAACATTAACAATGGCGGAATTAAAATCACTGGAGAAGGTAATATTATCTATACGGAAGAAAAGGTCAATGTTGCGGTAGAAATAGAAATCTTGCTGGATGGCACGAATTAATTTTATATACTCAGGAAAAGAAGGAGAAAAGAAGGAAAGAAAAGCATTTTTGTTTCCGGTTTCATAAGCTTTTTGTAATTGTTTGAGAGTATTTTTTATCTCTTCCTGAGGGCTCTTACCTAAATACACTATCCGAGAATGAGGCTGATATTTTTCTATATGAGCTTTTTGGGTATTTTCGTCCCGGATTAAGAAATCAAACATTACCTCAAAACTCTGAGGCTCCTTAGGGTAATATATATATCCAAAATAAGTTCCTTTATCCTCCATAGACATCTTCTTCAATTCTTCTTCACCCGTAAATTTAAAATACATATTTGCAGATTCTGCATTTTGCGGTTTTTTAATAAAGAAAGTCATTCTTCCTCCGGCAAGATCATCTTCTGTAAAACGGACTACCTCTGCCTCTTTTACAGGTGTTCCGCATACGGTAAAAGCAACTTTCTCCTGAGGAAGATACACGCCTTCAGCAAGTTTTACCACCATTATTTCTTTTTCTTTGTAGTTGCTGGCTTTATAGGTATCAGTTATTCCTTCGGCAGGGATAATTTCTGCCTCAATTTTTACCTTTCCTTCTTTCTGAGGAGTCCAGCTGAATTTATGCCTCTGGGGCTTTCCATACCTTAATCCTCTTACTTCTTTTTCTTTTTCAAACTCCTCGCCGATTTTTAGTACCAAAGTACCACCTGCTTCTTTTTCTTCATTATTTCCCACAAGAACACTGACTGTATAAGGAGTATTGACATTTACTATTTCTATCTTTTGTTCGCGATGCAGCTTCTTTACCTCTTCAATTTTTATCTCTTTTACATATAAATCTGCAAGCTGGCCTCCTATCCAGACCTTCTTCTCCTTTCTGTTGTTCTCCTTGCTTGGGTCTGTATATCCCTCAGGAGGAAAAATTTCTGCTTCTATTTTTACTTTTCCACTCTTCTGGGTTTTCCAGAGAGTACTTATTTTCTTTTTCTTCTTTGCTTTTAAATCTACTTTTATTTTCTGCCATTCTTCTCCATCAATCTTTATGGTTAGAATAGCATCTTTTATATTTCTTTTCTGGTCATTATTTTTAACAGTCGTAAGAATTTCCATATTTTCGCCGGCAAAAGTACCTCCACTGGTTTGTATTTTCTCAACTGATAAATCTACTTCAGGATACCCTATACTTATTGTTTTCTCTTTTTTGTTATCAGGCTCTTTTTCTTCCTCGTTGTAGCCAGTAGGTTCTATCTGAGCAACAATCTTATACTCCCCAATATCTGATGGAGTCCATTTGAAACTAAATACATCCTCTTTCTGAGAATCTATCCTTGCTTCTTTTTTTGTATCAAATACTTTTTTGCCTTTGGAATTGAATATTTTCACAGTTAACTTAAAAGGGCAATTTGTATCAGAAAGATTCTTGTAATAGATATTTATCTGGGTAGGTTCTTTTTTGAAAATTTCCTCTTGTGTTTCAATTTTTAAGATTTGGAGGTCTACTTTCTGGTAAACTTCTATTTCTTTTTCTATTCTATTATCATCTCTATACTCTATAGGCTCTAATTTTTCTGCCCATCTTATAAAACCTTTTATCTGGTGCCTGCCCTTATTTTTAAAAGTATATTCGCACTCTCTTGTGACTTTATCTCCTCGATTCATAGAAAATTCAAAAGTTCCACACTCCTTCTCTTTCTTCCCCCAAGATACAAAGATACTCGCCCGAGCATTTAACTTCATATCCATATCAGACTGATTCTCAAAAAATCCTCTTAAGATTACCTTCTCTCCTACATAATAACGGGACTTCTGAGGCTCAATTTCTACAGCAGTAACAGCAAAATCTGTTTTTAATTTTTCTACCCTAATCTTTCTTGTTTTTGTGTTATCGCTGTCTTTTTTGTCCAAAATTGGTTTGTCTTTATCTGAGGGCTTGATATGTGCTTTTATTGTATATGTGCCTAACCTCTGAGGAAACCAGCCAAATTTAACCTCTTTTTCTTCCTTTTTCCCTAAAAAAACTTCTTTTGTTTCAGAAAAATTACCCACAGAAAGAGAAACATCTGCATTACATGAATACTCAGAAGAACTATTTTTCACTACCACCCCAATCTCTGTCTCCTGAGGAAGCAAAAGGTAAGTTTCCTCAGGAGCTTTTATTTTCTTTACTTTTAAATCTACCAATTTTCCTTTCACTGTAAGTGTCTTTTCTACCATACTTTCCAACAGCCAATCCTGCTGTTTAAATGACCATCCATAAACATAAAATACAACTTTCTTCTTTCCGGCTGTTTTAGGTGTCCACTTGAAGTTAAAATCTTTGATATCTTCTTCAATTTGAAGTAAGCCGTCTTTAAATTTTATCTTATAAGGCTTAAAATAAAATCTTTTCTTTTTAGATTTTTTGAACTCCACTTTATCGTATTCATCAAATACCTTAACCAGAACTTTTGCTTTCCTGGTTACACTCTTGGGAACAATGTCTCCTGCGGGGCAAAATTCTACTGTAGCTTTAATAGAAAGGCTCTTGCCTATATCGTGGGTTTTGGGAACTTCTGTTTTTTTAAAGTGAAGCTCTCCCTTATTTCCTATCAATGAAGCCGAAAGCCGTCCTTTCTTTACATACACAGTAATAGTTTTCTTATTATTGCCTTCCAACTCCTGTTTGAGACCTTTTATAATAATTTTATATGCTTCTTTATCGGATATATCGAATGTCCAGAGAAGTGCATCAAAATCCACATCGGTCTCCGCCTTTAAAGTTACTTTTCCCGACTCCTGAGGAATCCAGCTGAGCTCTACAGTTTTTTCCTCTCCCGGCTTTAACCAAATTTCCTCTTTCTTATCAATTAGTCTATCTCCCCCAAATACACCATATTTCTTCTCTCCTTTTTTGTACAGTTTAACATCGCAAGGGACGTATAGTTTATACTTCTTGGCTGCCTTCAATTTTATCTTGACTTTCACGGTTACCTTTGAACCACGAATGCGAGGCTTTCCTACAGAGATACTTTTAATAAGAAGGTCCCATTTGTCTCCGGCATATCCTTTAGAAGGAGAAAAATAAATACCTATAAAAATAAAGAATATAACCATTAATAATTTTCTCATTAACTTGCCTCCTTTATTAAAAATTAAAACCTCCATGATAGTTTTGCAGTTATCTTTTTCTCAAAGTAATCATTATTACTATCTGCATAATAGTTATCATTCTGTTCATAATCAATAAAAAATATTAAATTATCCTTAATAAGATACGATAGAGAAAAATTATACCGGTAAATATTGCTGTCATTATCGTCTATATAATAGTCGTTATCAGTAATAGAAATTTGGGTATCTAAATTAAGTTTCTCAAAGAAACGCAAATTTAAACCTGCAGAAAAGGTAAGCACAATATTATCATCATCCACAGAAATAACCCTCTCCAGATCAATATATTCAGAAATGTTCCATCCTAAATCAACTTTATTAAAATTAAGATTTCCATTTAAACCTATAGAAATATTGTGTTTTTTTCTTTTTTGAGAAGCATCGGCCTTATCGTTTATCTTTATAAAAGAGTAATCTAAAGAAGTAGAAAACCTTTTAAAATTTTTCAAAACTCCAAAACTTATAGTTCTAGTAGTGGCCTTGGTTGTTTCATCAGTGGTATATTCTTTCAAACTATCCCATCCTATATTGAAACTTAAATCTTCTTTAAAATTCCATTGAATTCTAAAACCGGGACTTATCCTTTTGGAAGTAGTAGTTTTTAAATTATTTAAGTTGTCTCTTTCCACATAAAAATAAGGGAAAAAGTTTATGTTTTTTGCTATCTGAAAATAATTATCTGTCCTGAAAGACTCCAAATCCTGAGCCGAGAACCCACCTGTAGTTTCAAAATGAGGACCTGCTTTTTGATATTCAAAATATATATTGTATTTTTGTTTGTTTAGGCCCAAAGATACTTTATAAGCATTATCCCATTTAGGGTTTAAACTGAGATCGCTTGTATCTGCTTTTCTGTAGCTTTCTGCAATCTCTGCATTTAGAGATACAACATTAAATAGATTGTAATTTAAATTTAGGCTACATACCTGAATATCTTTATAAATATCCGTATCCTGAAAATAAGCTTGGTCGTCTCTTGCTCCTGCATAGTTAATCCCAATTTTTAATTTTTTATCAAATAAAAAATTACTCAAATTTAGGCCCCAGACATATCTTCTGGTTGCTGAATCCGGACTCCTTTCTTCCCATAAATCTTCCCATCGGGAAGTATCTACTCCTGCTAAGATTGAGACATTGAACAAATCTTCTCTGGCTTCTAATTTAATACCTTTTAAAGAATTATTTAAAGAATAATCGCTAAAATATGCATAGTAGTCTCCCATAACAAAATCCATTTTGTCATTTTTGCAACCAAAATATATTTGTTCTATACTAAAACTCTGAGGGTCAACTAAAGTATCGTCGGTTGAGCGATAAAAGATATTTCCGTAAAAGACATTTTTATTAAGTGTGTTTTCAAAACCAATTTTACTTTCATATAGATAACGAGTTTGGTTTTTAGGATAGAAAGACTGAGATCTATTTCCACCTACTCGATAGGTTATAACTGAAATATCCTCTTGAACACGAATTCGAGGAAAGGTATTTGCAGAAAAAGAAAGGATAGTAAAGATAATAAGTAATACTTTCTTGGGTAGCTTACCCATAAAAAAGCATCTTTCTTTTTATGAATAAGTGAAATAAAATCTTAAAAAGTATTGTATCAGAATATAACAGAAAAGGCAAATTAATTTGGAGTTACGTTTGCGTCCCCAAAATTGATATAACTTCAACTCCATTTTGACTCCTTAAAAAAATTATCCCAATCCTCTTTATTTTGTTTGAGAACCCTTAATTTTTAAGAAGAACCTGTGCCCCTTCTTTTGACCAACTCATCCCTTGTTTTTTAAATCTTCTGCCAATTATTATCTCAATATTCTTCTCTACTGCACGTTATTCCAATTATAGATGTAGGATAAATGTTTATAAGATTTTGACAATGTGAAAAGAAAATGATTAACATCCTAACTATTACTGTGAATACTTATAAAACAGAAAGTTTTATGAAGAGTAAAGAATTATTAATTAATTTCTATATAATTAAATTAAAATTAGACTAAATTCACCAAATGATCTCTTAAAAATTTCTCTATTGCCTTAACAGTCTGGTCTTTTACACTGGGAGGGCTTGATGCCACCCATACAGTA
>CAZESF010000052.1:0-6772 GCA_964515205.1 uncultured Planctomycetia bacterium | reverse complement strand
ATTTAGAGGCAACACCGGCAGAGGGAGCTTCATTTCGTCTGGCTAAAATAGATAAAGAAAAATTTCCTCAAATTATATGTGCTAATGAGGAAGAATTTAAAAAAGGAAACGCACCTTTTTATACAAATTCTACACATCTACCTGTAAATTATACTGATGATATTTTTGAAGTTTTAAAACATCAAGATGAATTGCAATGTAAATATACTGGAGGAACTGTTTTGCATATTTATATAGGAGAAAAAATTGAAAATCCTCAAATAATCAAAAAATTAATTAGAAAAATCTGTCAAAATTACCGCTTGCCTTATTTTACAATCACTCCTACTTTCAGCATCTGTCCTCAGCATGGATATATAAGTGGAGAACACAAAACCTGTCCTAATTGCGGCTCTTTCTGTGAAATTTACTCAAGAGTAGTGGGATATTTAAGACCTGTGTCTTTCTGGAATGAGGGAAAAAGAGAAGAGTTCAAATTAAGAAAAACATTTAAAATAAAAGTATGAGAATAGGAGGATTACAAAAATTTTCTCTTATTGATTATCCAGATAAATTTTCTTGTATAGTTTTTACTCAGGGTTGTAATTTTAGATGTCCCTGGTGTCATAACCCAGAGTTGGTTTATCCCCATTTTTTTAAAGATACTATAAGTGAAAATTATATATTTGATTTTTTAGAGTCTCGCAAGAATGATTTAGAAGCAATAGTAATCACAGGAGGAGAGCCTACAATACAACCAGATTTAACTGAATTTATAGAAAAAATTAAAAAAATGGGCTATCTTGTGAAGTTAGATACTAACGGAAGCAATCCTTATATTTTGGAAAAATTACTTAAAAATAAATTAGTTGATTATGTTGCTATGGATATAAAAGCGCCTCCTGAGAAATATTCTCTTTTAATTGGAAAGAGTATAGATATATCTTTAATTTTTAAAAGCATAAAGATTATTGAAAAATATTCATCGGATTACGAATTCCGCACAACTTTCATTCCTTCTTTACTTTCTGAAGACGATATAGCCAGAATCAGAAGAATGGTTAAGAATAAAAAGAAACACAAAATTCAGAAATTTAGGGAAGCATCAAAGATTTGAAAGGAGGGGAAGATGCTTAAAAGAGTATTAGCATTCTTTACTGTCTTAGTTTGTGTTTTTATTATTAATAAGATTGGATTTTCTCAGGTGAAATTAGGAGAAATTGTAGTGACTCCTTATAAAACCGCGGTGGAGGAAGCGATGAATCCTTCCTCTGTAGATATAATTTATACAGAAAAACTAACTCAGAAGGGTATTTTTTCTTTAAAAGAAGCAATAAAAGATATACCCAGTTTAGCTTATACTACCTCAGGAGGATTAGGAGGAGATACAAGCGTCTTTATACGAGGAGCAGAATCTTGCCATACCCAAGTTATGTTTGAAGATATAAAACTTTATGATCCCATCTCTACTACTGGTTACTTTTATGCTTACAATTACATCTCTCTTGCCGGTATTAAAAAAATAGAAGTTCTTAAAGGACCTTACAGCTCTCTTTATGGTTCAGGAGGTATAGGAGGCACAATCTCTCTGATTACACAAAAAGGAGAAGGAAAGCCACACTTTTTGTATTCTCAACAAATTGGAAGTTATAAAAATTTTGAAGAATTGTTTGCATCAGAAGGAAAAATAGAAAAATTAGCTTATTCCTTATCTTTGTTCCGCAGAGATACAAATGGATTTTATGCTGCCAAATATAAAAATGGTAATCATGAGAAAGATCCTTTTCATAACTTTAACAGTTTTTTGCGTTTAGATTATGAATTTAATGACGATATCTTTTTAACTTTCTTAACCCACTATGCTTATGCTAAATATGAATATGATGCTACATCATGGACACCACCGTATTTACCTGTGGATGATGATGATAATTATGCTCATTTTTACCAAGGAATTGAAGAGGTGGCTTTTAATCATAAAATAGACGATTCTTTTTCTCATAAGATTGTATTCGGATATACTCGCACTTATCGCAAAGGATGGGAGAGTTCTTTATCTGACTACTGGTATGATGGTAAAACCTATCAGATAAAATGGCAAGGAAACTGGAGAATGAAAGATAATTGCAAAATAATTTCTGGATTTGATTATCTAAGAGAAAAGGGAGAAAGTGTATGGTCTCCAACAAGAGAACCTAAAAAAACAGCAAATACCAAAGGCTTTTATTCAGAAATTGTAATGGACAAAAAAAATATCTTTTTTAGTTCTTCTTTTAGATGGGAAAATCATTCTCGTTTTAAGGATAACATCACTTACAGCATCGCGGGTAGTTATTTGGTAGAAAAAACTGATACAAAACTGAAAGCTTCCTTTGGTAAAGGATTTAAAGCTCCCTCTTTATATCAGTTATATAGCTTTTATGGTAATCCTGATTTAGACCCTGAGGAATCAGAAAGTTATGAAGTAGGAGCTGAGCAAAAAATTTCTTCTTATCTTAATACAAGTTTAGTTTATTTTCATACATTTTTATCTAACCTTATAGAATACAACTGGGTAAATTCCCGTTATTATAACACAGGAAAAGCAAAAATACATGGTTTTGAATTTTCTTTAAACTGGAAAATTACCCCTCAAATTACTTTCCAAACTTTTTATACTCATCTACATACAAAAAAGGTATCTACGGGAGAAAGGCTTTCTCGGCGTCCTGCTAACAAAGTTACCTCTAAGATAAATTTCAATTTTACCAAGTGGATAGGAGAGTTAGAGTTTTCTTATGTAGGAAATAGAATAGATACATCAGAAAAATTAAAAGCTTATTTATTGGGTAATATAGCCTTAAATTATAAGTTAGATGATAATAAAGAAATCTTTTTAAGACTGGAAAATATTTTGGATAAAGATTATGAATTAATAAAAGGATATCAGACTCCTAAGTTCAGTGGATATGTAGGTATGCGATTTTCTTTTTAAACTTGTTATAAAAAAAATTTCTTTTATAATGTATAATGATGAAAAATTTGTGGAATTTTTCTTTAGGGTTATCTATTTTTATTCACACATTAGCTTTAGTAGGACTCTCCCATCTTAAACTGACAAAGGTTGAAAAAAAAGAAATTAAGATAATAAAAATTTTCCCTCAGGAAATTAAAAAAATAAAAGAGACTATCGCAAAAAACAATTTTACTTTCAAAAAACCTCCTCCTTATATTGAAAAATTAGCAAAAAAAACACTTATAAGAAAAGGGGAGCCTCGTTTAGAAGAAAAAGCAATCTCTACCCCTACCAAAGAAGTTCTTTTTTCTTCTCTTCCAAAAAGTTTGGAGAAATTTAAAAAAAATCCTGCTTATATGGAGTATTACAAATTGATTCGAGAAAGAATAAGAAGAAATGCCTATCGCTATTATGATATAGATGAAAGTGGAATAGTTTATTTATGTTTTGTTATTTTAAACAGTGGCGATTTGGCTCAACTTACTCTTTCTAAAAAAACAGAAGCTTCTTTTAAACTTATAAATATTGCTTTAAGAAGTGTTAAAGATTCAGCACCTTTCCCCCCTTTTCCTAAGGAATTAAACTATCCTCAGCTTCAATTTAGCGTCTCGATTCACTTTAAAAACAATTGACACTATTTTTTTCTGTGCTATAGTAAAAAAATATGAAAAGGAACCCTGCGGTAGCAGGACAATTTTATCCAGAAAATCCTCAACAACTAAAAGAAATGATTACCAGTTTCAAAAAAGGAATTTCTCAAAAAATTTCTTCTAAAGGAGTTATTCTTCCTCATGCAGGATATATATATTCAGGAAAAGTAGCCGTGCAAACGATAGAGAAAATTTTGCCAGAGAAAAGATTAATAATTTTAGGACCCAATCACACAGGATTAGGAAAAGATTTCAGTGTGTATAGAAAAGGAAGTTGGTTTACTCCCTTAGGAGAGATCAAAATTGATGAAGAACTGGCTGATTTTATACTGAAAGAAGAAGGTCCACTTAAAGAAGATACTTTAGCACATCAATTTGAACATTCTATTGAAGTGGAGCTTCCTATTCTGCAGTATTTTTTTGGACAATTTATCTTTGTTCCCATCATCTGCAGAGAAGATACTTTAGAGACTTATAAAAAAATAGCTGAACAAATTTATAAAGGGATTAAAAAAATTAAAGAAAAGGTATTAGTAATTGCTTCCTCTGATATGACTCATTATGAACCAGACTCAACAGCAAGAAGAAAAGATCGTTTAGCAATTGAGGCGATACTTAATTTAGATGTAGAAAATTTCCTTAAGATAGTAAAAGAGGAAAATATTACTATTTGCGGGGTTGCTCCTATTTCAATTACTTTAATACTTACAAAGTTACTCAAAGCAACGAAAGTAGAAGTAGTTCTTTATCAGACAAGTGCTGATGTAAGTAAAGACTATAGCAGTGTGGTGGGGTATTTAGGAGCGATTATTAGTTGAGATTGGTAATGAAGGAAAATATAAAGAAAAAAGTGGACGAAGACTGGAAAAAACAGGTAGAGAAAGAAAAGAAAGAAGCTCAAGAAAGAAATGAAAAATATCATACTCCTACTTTTTCTATTTTTCTCTCTTCATTAAGTATGCAGGCAATGATTGCTTTGGGAAAATTAGAAAATCCTATAACAAAAAAAATAGAGAAAAATTTAGAACAGGCACGTTTTTTAATTGATACATTGGCGATACTGAAGGAGAAAACAAAAGGTAATTTAACTAAAGAAGAAGAAGCTTTATTAGATGATGCTTTATTTAACTTAAGGCTTATGTATGTAGAGGAGAAAAACAAATGATTGATAAGAAACTTTTAGAAATTTTAGCCTGTCCTGCCTGTAAATCTGAGGTAATATTAAAGAATAACAAAATAGTCTGTACAAAATGCAAAAGAGCCTATCCTATAAAAGAAGGAATTCCTATAATGCTTATAGAGGAGGCAGAAATTGAAGAAGAAAAAAAGTAAAATATTGATTATTCATGGACCCAATTTACATCTTTTGGGAAGAAGAGAAAAAAATATCTATGGAGAGTTTACCCTTAAAGAGTTAGAGAAAGAATTAGAAGAGAAAGCTAAAAAATTGAAAGTAGAAGTTATAAATTTTCAGTCAAATTTTGAGGGAGAGATCATAGAAAAAATCACTCATGAGAATTATGATTTTCTTATTATTAACCCTGCTGGACTAACCCATACCTCGGTAGCGATCAGAGATGCAATTTTGGCGGTAAATAAACCAGCAATAGAGGTACATATCAGCAATATATTTTCCCGTGAACCCTTCAGACAGAAATCTTTAATTTCTGATGTTGTATTGGGAGTGATTACAGGATTGGGTAAAAATAGTTATCTTCTTGCTTTAGAGGCAGCCTGCAGTTTCTTAAGTGAGAAAAAATAGATTAGAGATTCTTCTTAAAAAATTAAAAGATTTCAAATTAGACGCATTTTTACTATCTAATCCAGTAAATATAAACTATCTTACCTACTTTGATAAGGAAACAGATGGGTATCTTTTTGTAACTCCGTCAAAATTAATCTACTTCACTTTTTTTGTATTTTGGGAAGAGGCAAAAACCAATTCTTTATGGCAGGCTAAGTTAGTAGAGAATAAAAATATTTTTGAAGAAGTAGCCAAGGAGGCAAAAAAATTAAAGATTAAAAGAGTAGGATTTGAAGCAAAATTTCTTCGTTTTGCTGAGTATGAAAAATTAAAAGAAGAGTTAGCTAAAAAAGATATTGAGTTTATAGAGACATTTGATTTGGTGGAAGAGGCGCGTATGATAAAAGAAAAGCAAGAGATTAATTTTATAAAAAAAGCTACTTCAATTACTCTTGAAACATTCGCATTTCTTAAAGAGATTATTCAGGAGGGAGTCTCAGAAAAATTTTTAGCGCGGGAGGCAGAAAAATTTTTAAAGATAAAGGGAGATATAAAGATAGCTTTTCCTTCTATAGTTGCTTTTGGAAAAAATACTTCATTTCCTCATCATTTACCTGGTGAGAAAAAATTAGAGAAGGAAGATATAGTTCTTGCTGATTTGGGAGCAAAATATAAAGGATATTGTGCTGACTTGACAAGGATAATTTTTTGGGATAAAATGCCTCATCATTTAAAGAAAATTTATGATTTGGTAAAAAAAGCAAAAGAAGAAAGTATAAGAAAGATCAAACCAGGGAAAAAAGCAAAAGAAATAGATAAAGTAGCGCGAGAAATTATTGAAAAAAAGGGGTGGGGAAAGTTTTTTGGGCATGGATTAGGACATGGAGTAGGATTAGAAGTTCACGAAAAGCCTTTTATTTCTCCTAAAAGTGAAGATATAATAAAAGAGAATATGGTTTTTACAATTGAACCGGCAATTTACTTTCCCCATAAATTTGGTATAAGATTAGAAAGTATAGTGAAGGTTAACTCTCAAGGAGCAGAAATTATTGATGGGGAGACTTTCTATAGCTGATTTAAAACCAGGAATACATATCCTTTACAATAACGAGATTTATTCAGTCATTGATTGTGAACATGCAAAGTTAGGAAGAGGTTCTGCTTTCTGTCGGGTTAAATTGAAAAATATTAAAACTTCCCAGTTTATAGAATATACCTTAAGAGATTCGGATAAAATTGAAGAAGCATTTGTAGAAAGACGTCTCCTTCAATACACTTATCGGGAAGCAGATATTTTTCACTTTATTGATTTGGAAACTTATGAAGATTTAATTCTGGAAAAAAGTAGGATAGAGGATAAGATCATCTGGCTTAAGGATAACTTAGAATTAACAGGGATTTTCT
>CAZESF010000051.1:0-6791 GCA_964515205.1 uncultured Planctomycetia bacterium | reverse complement strand
GTCCTGCTACAGCTAAAGAATTAGGAAGAGAGGCAGGCTTTATCAGTTTATTCTTTATTCCTGCTCCTCATACCTTTGGTATAATAGATCCTTACTTAATTTCCGTAAAACATGATTTGGCAGATGTTGCAAAAAAAGGAGATATAGGGCTTATACCTTCTTCTTTTCGTATTAAAGATGGAAAAATATTTGCTTCAGCTAATCCTTCCGAATATGAAGTTTATCCTCTTTTTGACCATTATAGCGGAAAGAATAATAGGGGAGAATGGGAGATTAGAGGGATAGTAATGCGTCAGGTGAATGAAGATAGTGGTAAGGATGAGATTGTTGTTTATAGAATAATGGAAAATAATATAGATGAGTTTCCCACAGAGAATGGGAACAAGCCTTTTATTATTGAAAAGCAAGAAATAGTGGGAAGATATGATAGCCGCAGAGAGTATGATGGTAAGTATATGTATATTGCTTATAAAGGAGATAGAGCGATAACCGAACCTACTTACGAGATAAAGAGAGAGATTCAGAGATATTTGTTAAGAGAGGAGTTGAGAAATAGAGGAAAAGAGGAGATTAAAGAAATCATTGAGGGTTCTGCCTCTGTTTCTGAGGAAAAATTTAATAGTTTGAAGGATGAAGATATAAAAGAAGTAACTTCTCAGGTATATGTAAAAAAAGTAGCAGAAGAGGAAAATATAGATGGATTGAAGAGGTTAGTTTCTGATTTTGGAAATCCTTATGTACAAAAATTTGCCGCAGAGGAATTGAGGCCTTGGTTGGTAAGAGATGAAGAGTTAAGAAAGAGTTTTATTGAGAAAATAGATGAGAAGATAAAAAATGAAGATTCAGAAAACGAGAAGATAATTAAGGCTTCTCAAGCAGCATGGAGAGTTTTCTCTGAGGCAGGTATCTTAAACTCAGAGGAAGTAAAAGATACAGAGGCATTTAAAGTTCTCTCAAGAGAGTTTATAAAAAAGTTTGAAGGGTCAGAAAAAGAAAATGAAAATTACCTTAAAGAAATTTTAGAAAATAGCCCTCATCTTTTATTATCCTTTAATCCTCAGGAAGGATTACCTAAAGAGATAGAGGAAACAATCAAGTTTGCTTGTCAAAATTGGAAGAGTATAGAGGTAGATAAGGAAGGGGATGTGAAGAGTTGGGGTAATATAGAAGCACCAGATGGGTTAAAGCCGGCAAGTGAAGTTCTAAAACAATTAATTCAGGAAGGAATTAAGAATCTTAAAGAATCTTTGGGTAATGAATTTGATCCAGAAAAAACAAAAGAACAGATACCTTCCTTAATCCTTGAGCCTTTAGGGTTAATGGTTGAAAACAAAGGGAAAATAGTGATTCCTAATAGTGGAGAATTGTTTGGAAAGACATCTTTTGGTATACCGGTAATCGCTGAGATTTTTTCCTTTTATGGGAAAAGGATAATTATTCTCAATCCCACCGAAGAACTTTCCTTTCAGGCATTTAGGAAGATGGCTGAATTGAAAGGGAAAAATGTAGTTAAAGAAGAAGATTTTGATTGCTTAAATATTAACAACAAGAAGGCATTATTTGAAGAGTTGAAGGAAAAAGGTTATATTAGCGAGGAAGGTAGAATAGAAAGCGAATTTAGAAGGTTAAAAGACTACACCCAAATGAGATTAGATAACCCTAATTTTCAAGAGAAAAAAGAGCAGATATATAATATTTTACAACAGTATCTTGCTAAAGATTTTACTATTACTATAGGCAATGAAAACAGGGAAGTTAACGTGAGGATTTTAGAAGAGGTGAATTCAGCTTCTCTTGAGAGTATTAAGAATGCCGATATTTTATTTATAGATTTAGGAACTATTCAAAAGTTAAAACTGATTGAGAAGGATAATCCTGAAAGTGTTAAGGAAATTATGAAAGAGATTCAGGAGCGTGATTTAACCATTATAGATGAAATTCAGGATATTATCTCTGCACCTGCTTTTATTACTGGTTTTGGAGGAGAAGGAATCGCTAAGAATTTACAGGAAAAGATTGCAGAGAAGATGAGTGTAGTAATAGAAGTATTAAAGAATGAAGCAGGAGGAGAAAATGGTTTTACTGAAGAATTTGTAAATAAATTAGTTGAGAAAGAATATGCAGAATGGTCAACAAAAAATGGGTGGGGTGAGGAAAGTATTCTTATTCCTACTCCTGAATTTGTGAGTAAATTTTTTAAAGATAAAGGAATAAAGGTTGATTCTGAGTTTAAAAAATGTATAAATGCGGTCTTTGAAGTATTAGGAAAACAGCCAGGAACAAGTTTTGGGGAAGAGAAAGGTATTGTTTATCCTGTGCATCGTGGTTATCTAAATTCACGTATGAGTTTTACCGGACCTTGGAGAGCATCTGCTTATCAGGTAATAGGAAGATTGAAAATAGAAAGTGAGAAAGGAAATGGAGAGTTTAGTAAATTATCAGAAAAATTTATTAAAAAGAATGAAGTAGAAAGAGAATTAGAAAAAGTAAGGGTAAGTGAAAAGTCTCTTCAGGCACAAGCAATTGAGGTATTAGGTGAACTTAATTCTCTTTATAAGATAGCCTTTACCGCTACTCCCCAGGCAGCAATTGGGTTGAGAGAAGTTTTGCCTGTTATAATTAAAGGTTGGAAAGGAAAGGGTGTTGAGGAGATAGTTGAGGATATATGGGGAAAAGTGAAAGAAAAGCTTAGTTCGGATGAGATAAGTGTTAAGAATCTCTCTGAAATAGAGGAGGCAGAAAAGCGTTTTGGTGAAGATGTGGTAGTAATTGTTCCTGTAGAGAATCGTCCTTTTGCAAGAATAGAGAAATTTGCTTCAGAAGTAGAAGGAAGAGATGATGTTTTGGCGATGGTAGCCAAGGAAGGAGTTAATGGTAGATTTATTTCTTTAAAGAGCGGTGAAGAATTTACTCAGGGAGAAGTAGAGAAGAAAGTAAAGGAAGGAGAAAGATTAGTAATTGTTTATAACCGTCCTCATTATACAGGAATAGATAACTTTTTACCTGAGGATAAAACCCAACGCTGGATTATTTTAGGAGACGATACTACCATTCTTACCAAGCTTTCTCAGGCTTTGAGAAGACCTCGGGATAAAGGAAAGATAGAAGTATGGGTTTTAGGAAAAGATATCAAAGATGAAAAAGATGAATTAATAGAAGAGTGGGGTGAGACTTTAAAAGAAAATGAAAGAAAAAGCCTGTATGGTTTAAAAATTAAGACTATTCGTGAAGCATTAATTGTAACTATTGATTCTATTTTTGAAGAAGTAAAAGAAGCCGGAGAAAATCCTCAACAAAGAGAATTAGGTAATCAAATGCATAAAGAGTTTTATTCTCAAATTCGCGAAAATGAGAACATCGTTTCTTTAAAAGATACTAATGCTGAGGAAGTGCTTAGAGGTGAGCTTACCAAGCCAGTAAGTGATGCTTTAAAAGTTTGCAGTAAGGATTATTCCTATTATGATAATCTTAATCCCCGACAAAGAGAAGTTGTTGATCGTGAGATTATAGAGAAGTTGGCAGAAGTAAAAATAGAGTTTGAGGGGAAAGATAGGGATTTCAGTTATACTTTAAGTGATACTGTAAGCCTGACCAGACTTCATCCTAAAGATTTTCTTGATGTAATTAGAAAAAGATATTCTTCAGAAGAATTAGCCAATTGGAAAATTTCCACCCAGCGTGTTTCTGAGTCCTCTTTTGAGGCAGCGGCAGTAAAAACAATGGAGATTCTTACCGATAGGATGGAAACCATCACTTTCAGGGAGGTAAGTGAAGAATTAAGAAGATATTTAGCCGACGAAGGTTTTAGCCCAAGAGATATTAATTTAGGAATAAAAGGAGTAAGCTCTTTACTTTTTAGCTACCAAGATGAGAAGCAGAAACAGATAGAAAGAAGTATTTTTAAGTCACAACGTTCAATTAGTGATTTAGGAAGAAATAACTGGGAAAATGTTTATGGAAAGAATTCTCAACTTACTGATTTTGGTAAAAGTGTAGCTTTGGCATATAGGGCAATTAACACATATCAGGCAGTTAACTCTTTAGGAAGGGAAATTGAGCAAGAACTTACTCCTTTTGAAGTAATTGTTGCTGCCGTAGTTAATATGGAGGAGAGTCCTCAAAAAGTGGAGGCTCTTGAGACTTTAGGGAGTATTATTTCTTTCAATCCAGGAAGCGTTAATGTCTATCCTTACTGGACAGCTCTACGGGCACTTTCTTTAATGGAGAAGAAGACAATAGAGGAGATAAAGAGTGTAATAAATGAGAAAGGAAATGAATTAATAAAGAATGTGAGAGATGAGAGAGAAAATAAATTAAGTGAAGAATTTGTGGTTGTTAAAGATTTATTAAAGAAAGAAATAACTTCTCTTTTAGCTCACAAAGGTATTAGAGTTGATATAAATAGTAAAATTTCTTCCTATGAAGACAAAAAAGAAAATGCACAGGCAATAAAAGTATTACTTATGATTAAGGAATTATTTGATGAGGGAATAGAGAGTTTTAACAATTTGGAAGCAATTAATGGATGGAGTGGATTAAATAAAAACAAAGATAACATTTTTGAAGTGGCTGAATTTTTGGTTAAGCATGAGATTAATCCTCAGGTATTAAAAACTATTAATGAATGGGCAGGTGCTTTGGGCATTAAGATAAATGTTCAAGATTTATTTGGAGTTGATGCTTCCTATTCTTCTACTTTAAGGTTTTTAAATAAAGGGAAAAATTTAGTAGATAATCCTCAAATGAAAGATTTTTATGGCAGAAGTTATGAAGAATTAAAGAAAGCTTATGTAGATTTTTATAGAAATTCTTATGCGGAGAGAAATGAAAATAAGTTATTTGATATAAATAAAGAACTCAAAGAAAAAATGCCTACTTTAAAATCAATGATAAAGATAGGAGAAGAAGCTAAATGGGATGGGAATAGAATTTATACTTTAGTTGCTCCATTTAGGCCTGTGTATAGTTTATCTACTCCTCAATTAATTCTTGATGTTCTTTCTGGAGTAGCTAAGGAAAGAAAGGTTGGGCTTTCTTCTTTAATAAAGAATGATGTTAGGGTGGATGATTTATATTTAATTACCCCCAAGGATTCTGAGAAAGTAGCTAAGTTGTTAAGGAAGGCATCTAAAGCAGTCTCTTCAGGATCAGCAAAAATTAATAAAGGTGAAATAGAGAAGTATTTGAAAGGAAGTATAGAGGAAGAGCTTGAAAACCTTAGCCAGGAAGATATGAACCAGGAGGGAATAAATATAGATATAGATGAATTAGGTTTTGACGATGAAAATATGTTCAAGTTGGTTAAAGAGCTATATACTCATCCTTTAGTTAAATTTGCTTATTCAAAAGGGGATAGAGATTTTCTCCTTAAGAGTTTAATGGCGATAGAAGTTTCTCAGTATGGTTATCATCCCCAAGTTTATTCTTTTACTCAAGTTTTTGACAAATTCGGTGCTCCTACCTTAGGATGTGTTATGTATTCTTTATTAAATTATGCAGGATTAAGAATGAACAACGTAGATGAGGGAGAGATTGTAACTGTAAGACTTGAGAGTAAAGATAAAGATTACAGTCACGTAGTTTCAGGAGTAAAAGAAGGCAATGAAATTACTTTTTATGATTCTACTCCTTTAGGGACAAAAAGAGGAGTGATTGTAAAGATTAATTTGGTGGATGATTTAGAGGTTAAGGATAGGAATAAGAAGATTTATTCTCTGAAGAAAGAAGGGAGATTTCTAAATACAGGTAACCCTTATTTTGATACCTACGATACAATGAGAATTATTTCTGAAGGTGAGGGGGTAAAAGGAATTGTTGCGGCTGTTTTAGGGAATCAGGCAGCGGAGGAGAAAAGGCTTGATTATGCTAAAGCTGCCTTATTTCTTGATTCTCACTATCATCAGGCAGAAGGGATTTATAAAGGGATATTAGAAGGAATAAAAGGGTTATTAATAAGTAGTGAGTTAACTCCTCAAAAGAAAGCTGAAGATATTCTATCTTTTGTTGAAAAATATATACGAGATGATGAACTTTCTGAAGCTAAGACATTGTATAATCTTGTAGAAGCTATTAAGAGTAATAATAAAGAAGGGATAAGAACCTCGTTAGTGAATTTTGCTAAATATATAGATGCACAAAATGCTGAGGAGATAGCTTCTGAGATGATTGAAAATTTTCAACCTACAGTTACTATTGGAGAAAGAAGGATTCCTGTATCCGAGATAAATCCTCAGGTAAATATAAAAGATGTAGAGAACTTTATTAAGGAAAACAGGATAAATTCAGAAGGGGTGGAAGAAATAAAAGTAGTTGATGGTTCAGATAGAGCTTTAATAAGCAGAGAAGAAGGCATTCTTTATATTCATCCTTTAGCCTTTAATTGTTTTGTGCAGGCAGCGGCTAAATTGGATGGGAATTCTTGGCAGGAAATTGCTCAAACGATTATAGCTGAAGGTGATAGAAATGTTGGAAGAGTAGTTCCTTTAAGTATAGGGTTGAAGGCATTGAGTCGTTTAGACAGGAATATTAAGGTATTCTCAAATTCTGGGGATGAATTTTATATTTTTAATGGGAAGCCAGGAGTTATTAGGATAAAGGGAAATCATGCAGAGTATGAAGAAGGAGTAAAAATTGCAGATATTGAAGGTATTAAAGAGGTTCTTCCAAGAAAATGGAGTAAGCTTAATAATATTAAGGTTGCTGGAAAGTTTGATGGAGGAATAATAAGTAAGATAAAAGATAGAGTCAATAGTTACAACTGCGCTGTTTTTTCTTTAAATAAACTTCTTCCC
>CAZESF010000050.1:0-6898 GCA_964515205.1 uncultured Planctomycetia bacterium | reverse complement strand
TTTTATCAAAAGAATCTTTTTTATAAAGAGGAGTATCTAAAATACTGTAATTTGTAAAAACAAATTTTCCTGAAGCAAAAAAATCTTTTATCTGAGGAGAAACTCTTTTCAAATATGAAGAGATTCTTTCTCCTCCTACTCCTAAGGGAACTAAATAAGTAGAAGCACATCTTTTACATCTACCTGTAACAATCTCTTGATATCCACAGAAAGGACATACCAATTTATTTTCCTCCTGAGAGAATCGTAAAGGAGAGCAACTTTTAGGACAGTAATATAAATATCCACACTCAGCGCACCTAAGAAGTAAAGAAAAACCTTTGCGAGGAAAGAAAATAGAAACTCTTTCTTGAGAAATGGCGGATTTTCTCAAAATCTCACAGATTAAAGGATTAACTTTTAAGGAGTATCTGCGAGAAATAATACTTTGTATATTTATTACTTTTATCTTTTTCTTTCTTGTTCCTTTTTTCTCTATCAATTTAACCCTTTTCTCTTTAATCATTTTAAACAATTTCAGAGAAGGGAAATCAGCACTTAAAATAAGAGGAATTTTTTTCATCTTTGCCAGTAAAAAAGCAATATCCTGAAGCCCATAAAAGGGTTTCTCAGGATGAAAATAAAAAGGAGAATTTTCCTCTTCTATGACTATTAGTCTTAAATCCAAAGGAAAATAAAAAATTCCTACTTTTGTAGACAAAATAAAGACATTTCCTTTCTTTATTCTTAACCATTGATTAAGGAATTCCTTTCTCCTCTGCTGAGCATGAATAACAACAAACTCTTTATTAAAAGTTTTTCTTAAAATTTTTGAATATTCCTCTAAATGAGCTAAGGAAGGAAAACAGAAAATTGCCGAACCTGTTTTCCCCACTTTTTTAATTTTTTCTTCATAAATTTCTAATCTTTCCCTGAAACTTTCTGCTTTTATATAAATAGCTTCAAAATTCTCTGAAGATGTAGATTCTCTCCCTCCTTCTATTACCTCTATTTTCTTCCTTTTTCTTAAAAATGAAGGCACCATTAAAAAAGTTAGCTCCCCTAAAGAATAAGGATAGTTTTTCTTAAGAAGATAAGCAAAATCCAGCTGGAATTTATCTAAAGTAGAACAGTTTTTATCTAAAACCTCCTCAACAAGCTTTAACTTTTTTATATTTGTTTTTTTAATACCCTCCTCAACCACTATCCCCACCATCTTTTTTTTATTTAACTCTACCCAAACTCTTTTACCTAAAAGTTTACCTTCATTACTTAAATAAGCAAATTCTTTCTCTACTGCCAGATTAAAAACTACCTTAACTATCATATCTAAAGCTTTTCAATTCTTTCCTTAATAATCTCTGTTGCTTCAAAAAAAGGAGGAAATCTTTTTAGAATTGAGGGATAATTGTTCTTAATATAATAAATCTTTTCTATAAGATCAAAAACACCAGTTACCCTGAAAGCTACTCCTAATTTTTCTAAAAATTTAAAGTTTTCCTCCTCTTGTCCTAAAATAAAATGTGGAATAATTAAAGGTTTTTTTAAAAAAAGAGCCTCAAAAGATGTTACCCCTCCAGGTTTTGTGACAATAAGTAGAGAAATTGCCATCAACTCCCAAATTTTTTCGTAATAAGAAATTAACCTTAAAGATTCATCAGTCTCTTTAATCTTATTCTTCCCACAAATTACAATAATATTAAAATCTTTTTTTAACTCAGCTATAGCTTTTTTTAAAAAAGGAATGTTTTTCCCATAGCTAAAAAAAAGAAGAATTTCTTTTTTATTCTTATAGAAAAACTTTCTTTTTAATTTTTCTTTATCTATTTTTTTAAAAAATCCTCCTCTTAAAGGAAGTCCACTTACAACTATCTTATTCTTTTCCACTCCTAACTGAGCTAATTTATCTTTTGTTTGAGAAAAAGCAACAAAATATAAATCAATGCTTTTCTCTTTCCATATAGGATGTATTCCAAAATCAGTAATAATTACTATATTTTTAAAAGATTTTTTTTTCTTGATTAAACCGACTAAGGGGGGGATAAAAAAATGTGTAGAGATAATTACCCTAAAACCTGAGGAAGAAAGAAATTTAAGAAATTTTTTAAAAATAATTCTGTGCCAAAGATAAAGAAATTTTAAAAAAAACTTATTTTTGCTTAAATCGAAAAGTATCTTCCATAAAAAAATTGCTTTTTGGATAAGAAAACTATATCCTTTAGAATAAAGTGATTTAAAAAAAGGAGGGCAATAATCAAAAATATCATAAGTGGAAATATTAAATTTCTCTTTTAATCCATAAGCTATTTTTTTATGCCCCTCACCACAAGATGCATAAAAAACAACCCATTTATCTGGAGACTTTTCCATACACCCAAGATCCCTCTATTTTTTCTATTTTTACTTTAACAATTTCACCTAAAGGCAAATTTTCTTTTACATACACTCTTATATAATTTTCTGTATAACCACATATATAATCTCTCTTTTTTTCTTCAACAACCATATGAAGTTTTTCCCCTAAAAATTTCTTTTTATATTCATAAGAAAATTTTTCTGCTAATTCTTTTAAAATCTTATATCGTCTTTTTGCCTTCATCTGCATCTCTTTATTTATCTTTATACTCTCAAAAACAGTATGAGGACGGGCAGAGAAACTAAATATATGCATACGCATAGGTCTTATTTCTTCTAAAAATTCCACTGTATTGGAAAAATTCCTATCTTCCTCATAAGGAAAACCAACCATAATATCACACGTTATACTTATTAAAGGATTAATTCTGCGTGCTTTTTTAACTATCTCCTTATATAAAGAGACACTTTCTTTTTTATTCATCAATCTTAGAATCTGGTCATCTCCACTTTGGAAAGGAAGATGTAAGTGAGGACACAGTTTTTCATTTTTAAAAAGTTCTAAAAGTTCATCACTGATATAAGCTGGCTCAAGAGAACTCAAACGTAATCTTTTCAGTGTTTTAATTTTCAAAATATCTTTAATTAAAGAAACTAAATCCTCATCCCTTTCCTTCCCATACAAAGCTAAATTTATCCCACAAAGAACGATTTCGGGATGTTTTAAAGATAATCTTTTTATCTCTTCTAAAATATCCTCTTTTGGACGTGAGGTAGATCTTCCTCGAAAATAGGGAATCTCACAAAAACTGCAGAAATTATCACAACCATCCTGAATCTTTACAAAAGCACGCTGGTTAAAAAAATGGGTAATTTTTAAACTCCAGATTCCTCCATTTTCACTCTCTTTTCCTAAAATTTTTTCTGGCAGAAGAGATTTTTCTTGAGGGGGGAGGATAACATCTACGTTCATTTTTTTCAGTTCCTCCCAGCCATCTTTTACCATACATCCAACAACTGCTATTTTTGCTTGGGGATTTTCTTTTTGAGCTTTCAAAATAGCTCCTTTTGATTTAATATAAGCTTTAGAAGTTACCGCACAGGTATTTATTACATAAAGATGAGGGTCTTTATCAGCAATTTTAAATCCGTATTTTAAAAATTTCTCTTTTAAAGCTTGTGTCTCGTATTGATTTACTTTACACCCTAAGGTTATGAATTTAACTTTTTCCACCATCTATAAAATATCTAATTAATCCCACCAAAAAAATAGCGGCAGTCTCAACCCTTAAAGTATAAGAAGATAATTTAAGAAAAGAGAAATTTTCTTCTTTTAACAGTTTATATTCTTCTTCAGAAAAATCTCCCTCTGGACCTACTATCAGAAGTATATTTTTATCTTTCTTTGTTATTTTTATATTATATTCTCCTTGCAGAGAGGCAACAATTTTTTTATCATATCTATTCTCTTTAATAATCTCCTCTAAATACTGTGTTTTCTCTAAAGAAGGAATCCAAACTCTGTTTGATTGACGGGCAGCTTCAATAATGATTTTCTGCCAACGTTCATAATAAAGAGAGGAGGGAGGAATACGCATGATGGTTCTCTGTGATATAAAAGGCAAAAACTTATTTACTCCTAATTCTGTAGCCTTCTCTAATATAAATTCTATCCTTTCTTTTCTGAAGAGGGGAAAGGCTAAAAAGATTTTAATTGGAGAGGAAGGAATTTTTCTTTTTAGTTCTATTTTTTTAATTTTAAGATAATCTTTTTTTATCTGAATAATTTCAAATAAATATTCTTTTCCCTCTCCATCAAAAACAAGTAATTTATCTTCTTTAGAAAGTCTTAAAACATTTTTTATTTTATTGATAATTTTTTTATCTTTTACTTCTATCTCCTCTCTTATCTGAGAAGAGGGAAGATAAACACGCGTAAGATTCATATATCCTGAAATATGTTTTTTAAGGAGAGAATTCTTTTTCTGAAAAAACTAAAGCAGTAAATTTATAAATTATTACATCTTTATCATTATAAGCTGTAGGAGGAAGTCCTGCTTTAAGACATAAATGCTCTAAGTAAGTCTTTTTATCCCAGCCGTATTCGGTAGGAACTTGGGGAAGTAAAAGTCCTGAGTAAAATCCTTTCTGAATCATGAGCCCATCTCTTCCCACAACAATTTCATCTAAACTCTTTATTTTTTCAAAAGGAGAAAGAACCGAAATTTCAATCTCTATATCTTTAAGCTCAGAAAAACTTACCGGTCTAAAACGTGGATCAGAAGTAGCTGCCTCTATTGCCATTTGTGAAACTGCTAAATATAAAGGAGTGTCAGCAACAATTCTTCCAATACAACCGCGAAGTTCTCCATTCTTTTTCAAGGTAACAAATACACCTCTTTTCTCTTTTAATTTTTCTGATTCAACTTTAAACTCAGGGATTTTTCCTTCTTTAAGATAACTTTCTAAAGTTTGGCGAGCAATCTTAAGAAGAATTTTCTTTTCTTCTTCAGTTAAACTATAATTCATTTTCTCCTCCTCTTTTTTATAAGCAACTGCACTTAAATATCCTACAACTCTATTTCTATCTCCGGCAGTATCTCCAGAATTAGCATATTTAAGTATCTTGATTTCACCTTCTGTCTTTTTTACATAAAGAAGAAAAGTAATTAAAGGATAAATTCCACAAGCACGCATTTTTCCTAATTTATAATCTATCCATAAAGCATCCGTATCCTTCTTTTTTATATATTTTATCGTTTGAGCATCTATTCTTTTTGCCTCAAGATAAGGATGGTAATGAGATAAATCTGTAGAAACAATTACAATGATATTCTTTATTTTTGCAATCTCTTTCAATTTCTCTGCCAATTTTTCTAAATTTTGGTAAGTATTTTCTCCAAAAATCAAAGGAACAATTTTTATATTATTTATGCTTTTTATTAAAAAAGGAAGCTGAACCTCAATTGAGTGTTCTTTGAAAAAATATTCTTTCTTATTTTTTACAAATTCCAACTCTTCTAGTTTCCGAGAAATTTCCTCATCTATCTTTAAATTCCCTAAAGGCACTCTAAACTCTCCTTTATCCCAGATAGCCACTCCCTTAAAATAATAGTGATGCGAAGGACCCATAATAATTGCTGTCTCAATTTTTTTATCTTTTAAAATTTTATAGGAATAAGCAGCCACTCCTGCAGAAAAAATGTAACCGGCATGAGGAGAGATTACTCCCAAAATTTTCCTTTTAAGGTGTGGCACTTTAACAGAGACAAAAAGCCTATTAATTAAAGAAGATAAATCATTTTTCTTTCCAGGGTAAAATAATCCAGCAAATTCAAAATTTTTAACTTCTTGAGCAAATAAAAGATTTAAAAAAGAAAAATAAATAATTAAAAGTCTCATCATTTTAACCTGAATACAATCCCCTCTTTATCTTCATAAAGAATTTCAAAATGCTTCTTATCTTCCTTTACTTTTTTATAAATACCCGCGCTTTTTCTTGTATAGCCATATTTTACTTTAAAAACTTTTTTTAAAACTTCCTCACTATTAATAATTTTACCATATCCTAAATCTAAATAAATATAATATTTTTTGGGATCTTCTGCCCACATAAAAATAGGATCTAAAACCACAAAGTATTTATTTTTAGGATTCATACAGATAAAGAAAGGCGAATCACTCCAATAAGCATGATAAATCAATTCTCCTTTAGGAATATTTCTTCTCATCCAATAAGCTACTCGTTGATAATGAAGATTTCTTTCAATTGTAGATTTTATGAAAGATTTAAGGAAATTATAGTAATAATGAGTAATTGACTCAAAAAAAGACAATCCTATCACAAAAACGAGAAAACATAAAAGAATCTTTTTAAGTTTTATTTTTCTATAGTTATCTTTTAAATAGAAAGTAATAAAAAGAGTTATAAAAATTACTGCTGGATACCAAAAGCGATAGAAAAACATTCCTAAGAAAGAAAAAAAAGAAGCTCCTGCAAAAAAACATAAAGTATCTAAGCTGAGTTTTTTAGGAAAAAGTAAATAGTGGAAAATAACAGCAGTTAAAGAAAGAAAAACAAGGAGATTTTCTACAAAAAGATTATTAGTTAAAACAGGAAAAAGCTCAACACCTAATTTCAATACTCCTCCCAATTTTAGAAAACTAAATAAAGGAACGACTATTCCATTAAGATAAAAAATTAAAAGAAAATTACCTATTCCTTGAGGATGAACTAATATTGCTATGCTAATTCCTAAAATTACTCCCAGAATATTTTTAAAAAAGAATTCTTTATTTTTCAAGTATCTTAATGACTCTATCAAAATAGCAAAAATTAAAGCGAGAGGGAAAGAAAGGTGAGAGAGAACAAAAATGGAAGAAACAACTGCCACCTTTATCCATTTTTTCTCCAGTAAAAAATAAAATACTAAAAGCATTAAAATATTAGCCAGGACTTGAGGTCTTAAATAAAGCCAGTAATTAAGAAAAGACAAAGAAAAAAAAGGCAAAAGAAGAGAGAGAATTAATAAAGAAGGAGAAAGTTTTTTCTTAAAAATTAAGA